>JAKLGZ010000046.1 GCA_022710385.1 Methanoregula sp. | reverse complement strand
CTGAAAGGGTGGAGCGGTTCCTGGACAAGGTCTCTACTCATGATTTTTTCGAGGAACTGGGAATCCCTGTTCCCGGGCTCCTCCCCCCGGGGACCTACCCGGCCATGATGAAACCGCGGAAGGGTTCGGGAGGGTGGAGGAATGCCATCGTCAACAATGATGCTGAATTCATCGAGTGGGACGGGAAATTCGGTGACCTGCCGTATCTCGCTGAGGAGGTGGTCGGTGGGGTTCCGTCATCGGTCTGCTGCCTGGGGACCGGGTCATCTGCCATGGCGGTTGCCGTCAATCGCCAGATCCTTCGGGGAGGCGGGGAAGCGGCGTTCGGGTTCTCAGGCTCGGTGACCCCGTTTTGTAATGATGCCGCGCCGTTCATGGTGCGGTATGCCGAGCGGATCGCATCAGCGAGTGGCTGCGTAGGCACGATCGGGATCGATTTCATGACCGGGGATACGGTCCACGCGATCGAGGTCAATCCCCGATTCCAGGCAACGCTTGATACAATCGAGATGGCAACAGGATTCAACCTCTTTGGAGCGCATGTTGGTGCATGCCACGGAACACTCCCCTCCCGATGGCCTGCATGCCGCCAGGTGGCCGCACGAAAGATACTCTTTGCCGAAAAGGACATGGAGATCAGCCGGAACCTGGTTCGGTTTTCACCGCTGATTGCCGATATTCCCTGGCCGGGGACATCGTTCGAGGAAGGACAGGCGGTGCTGAGTGTCTACGGATGGGGAGCGGGGGAGGAAGAGGTGGAGGCGATGCTGGATAAGCATATTAGAATAGTACAACAATATATGGGTGGAAGGCTTTATGGATGAGATCCTGGAACAACCGGCGGTAAAGGCATACCTTTTGCGCTTGATCGGTGAAGAGGGGATGGCGCTCCTCCAGAAATTCCCAGAGGAGGGAGAGTGGAGCGATGAACAGCTCGCTGCCCAGACCGGGATCAACCTGAATTCGGTACGCCATACCCTGTATACCCTCTACGAGAAGCGTCTCGCGGAATACCGTAGGATCAAGAATAACGAGACGGGCTGGCTGACCTATCTCTGGCACCTGCGCACCGACTCGATATTTGATGTGATCCGGGAAGACCTTGAAACCATCCTCGAGAAACTGAAGACGCGGGAGAAATACGAGGAGGAGAACGACTTTTACATCTGCAAGTCCTGCGGTGTGATCGTGACCTTCAACCAGGCATTCGATGTCTCCTTTGTCTGCCCTGCCTGTGACCTGCAGCTCGAGCACTATGAAAACGAGATGCTCCTCCGTGCCCTCAAGAAAAGGATAGAGGAGATCCAAGAAACCCTCGGTCATGCGTGAGGACGATTCACGGATCGATACACTTCTCAGGGAAGCCGGCTGCAGCATGCGGGTGATCGCCCATTGCCACGCCGTCCGCGATCTCGCCCTTGCCTCTGTTGATGGGGCGGGAGTCCTCAATCGCGAGCTCCTGAATGCCGGAGCCCTTCTTCATGATATCGGGCGGGGCTTCACCCATTCGCTGCACCATGCCCAGGCAGGCGCAGCCTATCTCCGGGACGCCGGGATCTCTCCCGAGATTGTGAGGATTGTTGAACGTCACATCGGTGCCGGACTGACCTCTGATGAATGTACCCTTCTTGGGATCCTCCCCATCGACTGCATGCCACGTACAGGAGAGGAGAAGGTCGTTGCCAATGCTGACAATCTTGTCAGGGGAAGCAGGGTGGTCAGTATCTATGGCCGGCTGGAATCGTCACGGTATCTTGGACGGAAGATCATGTTCCGGACCTATCGGTTGTGGCTGTTTTGTGAACAGATCCGGCGAACACCTGCCCCCGAAAAGTGAAGGGGTCGGTTCCCTTTTTTTTAAAGATGGACGGTTCACCCGAAGGATGACCCGTTTCACCTAAAGGATGACCCTCTTTACCTGTGGGAGGCTTTTTATTTCCTCTATCACCACACCGGGGAGAGTGCCATCGATGATGATCACCAGCCTCGGTTCTTCCGAGAGCACCGGGTCGGTCACGAATATTTGCCGGATATTCAGGTTATGGGTGGTGACGACCTCCACTGCAGCTCCTACGATTCCCTTCTGCCGGGCGTCTTTCGGGATGACGGTGATAACCGAGAGTCCGAGTGGTCCGGCCAGAAGCGAGAGGTCGGGGGTTGCCCTGATGTTGGCAAAGATCTCTCTTAAAGACGGGGACTCGAGGATGTGGCGGGCCGTGGCGTCCACTACCCTCCGATCAGTCCCGATCGCCTTTGCCACTTTCGTTGCAGACACCTCGATGCCGTTGCATTCGATCCTACCCTCGGGGTTCACTCCGAAACCGTTCTCGAGCAAGAATCGGGCAACCCTGCTCTGGGAGGGCGAATCTGCGAACTCGCTGATGATGGCAGCCCACATACTAAAGGAGAGTATACGGGCTGCCGGTTCTTATACATCACTGCTTTTTCATGGGCATCAGTGAACAGATGCAGCATATCGACTGGTTGTCCTCAGTACTGACTGGACCCGGAGGACCAGGGACCGGCTCCCACGAGAAGGATGGATACCCTTTTTTAGATAAACGTCGTTTGTATTATGGCACGTGCGAGGGTTGCCGAGCCAGGTCAAAGGCGCGGGCTTGAGGGGTCCGTCTCGTAGGAGTTCTAGGGTTCAAATCCCTTCCCTCGCACTTGGTAAAAAGTGCTCCCTTTTAATCGCTAAATAGGAAATATAGCACGTTTTCGAACATCATCTGGTTCTCTCCTGCCTACGATAAGGCATCCGTTTCGAATTGCATAGCGGCTATAGAAAGATTAAGGGATATCACGAGTAATTGGGATTGCGATGAACAGGGGTATCCTATTCCTATTTCTCTCAATTTTCCTGGCGCTCGGCACTTCCGGGTGCATCTCGGATCTCCCTCCCTCGATAAAGACCTCCCCACAGGTTACCCCTGGAGGAGATATCCCTGTTCCCCCGGCAACCGCTCAGACTATTGAGGTCCCCGGCCTAGGGACCTCGAATTATTCGATCCCCGTCCTGCTTACCGATCTCGATTGGGAGCTTGCAAGAGGGTGCGGGTAGACAGCGGAAAATCTTTCATAAAGTGCATCGCTCTTCATGGATGATTGCCGGATTCAGCAGTTGATCCGTGACAGATGGGAGATAACCGGGATCGGTTATGATATGAACCTGATTGGGAGCCGGTGCCGCCGATCGACGCATCCGGAAGTGAGTGAATCCTGCGATTGGTGCCTCGATTCGGGACCGACACTATCCCTCAGTTTCCTCGGTATTACTACGGTGTATCTCGCGCATTTGCATGAAAAGCCGGTGAATCACTACATCGCCGACAGGCAGGGAAATACCCAAGTTATACAGACGAAGGATTCAGAGATCATCATGATCCGCAATGGTACTGTTCTGTATACATTCCAGCACTGCTAGGAGCGCGTCATTCGATCGGGCTGCATCATACTTCCATTCCATGGCCAGAGTCTGAATTGGAAGAGTATAATCCTCTTCGTTGTGTCCTGCTCGAAAAAATGATGGCACAGGTGACCCGGTATTCAAAATTCAATCGCTCTTTCAGCCAGCGGACCTCATCCATGAAAAAGCACGGGAGGGTGCAGTCAGAAACCGGTCTGCAATTGTTCTGCAAATTTTTTCGCTTTCCGGAAGATACTGCCTGCTTTGTGTAATGAGGGATTCCTGCTTCTGAGATGGCAGGAAGGAGATCCAGTCTTGTATCATTTCGAGAGTGAGTTCAGGGTGGAATTGCAAGCCAAGCGCACTGCCGATACAGATAGCCTGGTTCAGCACCTCTTCTCCACGGAATACCAACATCCCCGGTTCCGGAATGTCAAACGTCTCTCCATGCATCTGGAACACATTGAACCTGCCGGGTAATTCAGGAAACAATTCATCTCCGATCGCATTCACTGATGACCATCCCAGTTCTTTTTTGCAGGGATACACCAAAGCACCAAAGGAGGAAGCGATCAATTGTGCGCCGAGGCAGATACCAAGAACCGGCCTTCCCTTTGCGACCCACTCCCTGATGATCTGCTTCTCTGCTATCAGCCAGGGAAACTCCCGCTCATCATTCACACTCATCGGGCCGCCCATGATGATCAGGTGGGTAGCGTGAAGGGGAGGAACTTCATTTGTCTCGTAAAGCGGGATCTGTACCAGTTCTCTCCCGCATTCCCTGACATAATACGCAAAAAGACCGCCTGGTTCAATGCGTTCGTGCTGAAGTATAGCTACACTCGGCCTGTCTATAATCCTCACATCCTAACAATTGTTCCGTATGGTAAGAAGAGGAATTTGTTTTCGCGAAGGAAGGAGTAGCTGAAATTTTCCCGCATAAAAAAAATATCATTCAAACAATATTCTCAACTTGCGCTCAATAAGGGGTGAGATACGGTAATAACCCGGTTCTGGAAATCCACAGGTCTCCAGCTGGACGGCATATTCGAGATCATCATATGAGATAGCAAGATATGCTGGATCCATTACCTCGGTGAACACTGGCTCACCGGGCTCCGTCCGGCAGAGATCAATTCTCATGCCATCTGAATAAAGATAATAATACCATTGCCCGATCAATACCCTTTGCTCATCAGTTCCCTGAGAAATGATCTGCCGGGAATCATCGATGATTCCCCAATAATTCCATGGCCCGATCTTCCGCCCATCGGAGCCGCTTTCCGAATTCGATGTCGCCATTTCCCCACCTCGTTGCTTTTTCCTCCGCTGTCCTGTCTGCCATGATCCTTCCTCCCGGTAACAGAACAGAAGAAAAAATCCAGTCCTGATCTGGATGGAAGGAAATGGTTTTCCTGATATATAATAATTATTGTGGAGCGAAATGGATTTTCCCCCCTGGTTCCCATTAAACCCAGAAGAAACAGAAATGAGAGAATTAAACATTTTATTCAAAATTTATCTCTTAAATTCATTAACCACTTCAAATCCCGAAGAGAAAAAAAGCTGATATATCAGTGGATTGTTCTTTTCAACAAGCAACTTATTAAATTAAAACGAGAAGAAACCTGGTGCCTGGATCACAGCAACAAAGAAAGGATAATAATCCAAGTATAATGGTTCTTGGTATGAACCATCCGCCGCCACATTCCTTTTCCCGGTCACCTGTCGAGGAGGTCTTCTGTCGTTGTATGCGCACATCTGGCCCTGAAGCACTGTCCCTGACAATTCCTTCACCCTATCCGGGCTGGCCGCATATCAGGGAAAAAATAAAGGATATGGTCATGGGGGCCGGAGAGATCTCCCACATCAATGGGTGTATGCTCAGGTATAGCGACCTGATACCTGTCGCTGGCAGAAAATATCTGCCCGATACCGAAGATATCGCACACCTGATCTCCGGGAGACTTCATTGTTCCTTCGATAATACACGGAATGAAATCCTGCTCATCGAGACAACGATCCCACACACTATAGGGTCAGTCCATTCCATTCATAACGGCCCTGGAAAACCCGGATGGACCCTGATATTCACCATGAACACCACTAGACAGGCCAGGTTTGGGTCCCTTCACGGTGTATTGAACTGGTTTGATGATGCCCGGGCTGGGATCCACGAAATCTTTGACCTTGTCGTTCCTGAGGAGATCGTGCAGGCGCTCAGGTAACCTCATTGAATCTTTTTGAGGGATTAATGGAAAGACAGTATCTTGGTTTGATTATGAAAAGAGAACCGAGATCAATTCTCATGGTCACACCAGCGGCTTCGGGAGCGTGTCTGATCCAAACGGCAGCTTCGCACCCGTCACGAGAAACTGCCCTTCTGTTTCTATGACCTTCCGAAGGATCAGCTCTTTCGCCTTCTGGGTCATGGCAAAGACCGGGACAGATGATCCGGCCTGCAGGAGGGCTCTTGTTCCGGCAACCTCCCTGACTGCACGGGAAGCACAAGCGGTCACGATATCCGCGTAGTCCGCGAAGAGCAGTGCTTCTTCATCGGAGATCCCAGTGGTGTGGACGGCAATGATGAATGCATCAGTGAACTCTGAATGGATCTTTGGGGCATCATCGGCACGTGCAATCGTGACGGCAACCTTCGAGTATCCGGCTTCATAGGCAATCCGGGTCCCTTTTACCTGGTCCATCCGGGCATCCTCCCCGAAGGGGACGATCCCCCCGTTCTCTTGTATTGCTGCTATGACCGGGGGGTAGGGGCAGGTGCTCACGAGCCCGGACATCCTCCCCCCGATACCCTGCACGAGATCCGGCTTTGTGGCAATCACGGTTCCCGCACCATCACAGGCGATGACTGCTGCATCGAACACCCCGGTTGACAATCCGTGGCTGATCAGTTCGGAGGCGCCAAACCCGACATACTCCCCAGACATCAGGACTGTCCGGTCCGGGGTGCACATGCCGAATTTCCGGATCCGGTGGGCGATGTTTTCTCCGACTGCTTCTGGGGTGATCGGGTGAACGGGGAGGGCAAACTTGCGGGCGAGCGGGCATTCGCGGATCAGAGGGGGTCCTACTTCGACGACCGAGCCGTTCCGGACGATGATCCTGCATCTTCCTATCGCCTCGATTACGTGCTCGTCAGGGTTTATAGTCATGAATAAGAGTCACCTGATATTGTGCATACTAATTGAAAGGGAGGGTAATTATCGGTTTCCTGGTGATCAATTACCCCGTTTTTTCCTGGAAGCAACGAGTATTCCAGCGAGCAGAAGGCACCCCAGCGGAATGAACGGGCTCAGCGGGGCCTCGGCCGTGGTCGGTATCAGGGTTGTTTCCGGGACCGTGGTGGGCTCGGTGGTCGGGATGGTGGTGGGTTCCGTGGTCGGGATGATCTCGCGGTACGTATGCAGTGTCACGTTGTCGATGAAGCCGATCGCATTGTTCTCAAGCGTGTAATCCCCCTTGGTGGTGATCGCAAGCCTGTTCAGGGAGAGGAGATCCTGGCCGAGCGGGACATAGAATCCCCAGAGCAGTGCCTCTGTTGGATCTGTGACTTTGATATTGGCCTGCCTGAGCTGCTTGTTGTAGCGGATCTCGACACGGTAGGTGACATTCTCTTCATACTGCTTCGTGTCGCAGTCTTTCATATCACCACAGTACACGCTGTTAAGGCTCTTTGTCTCGTAGATGTGGTTGTTCTGATCGATGACCTGGAGCCCCATCAGCCTTCCGTACTGCCCGTTATCAAAGACCGAAAGAACGCTTGCAGCCTTTGAGATGTCCATGTCGGTCGTGGTGAGCCCGAACCTGACCGCCCCTCCTTTCTGTATCGAGCTGATGTTGATATCATATTCAAGGGTGAAAGGCCCGTTGTCGAGATCGACCGGGATGAAGCTATAGCCATTGGTTCCCCCCTCTGTCTCGAAGTGATACGTCTGGTTTGCAACATCCCAGTAGTACCGCGAAGGATTGTTGGTGGTAAATCCCGGATCACTGGAAAAATCGGACGAGTAGACTAAAACCTCCTCCAGGGCAGCCGATACCGGCATCGCAACGAGAGTGCATGCGATCAGGAGCACTGAAACGCAGAATATTGGGATTTTTTTCACGGGGCACCTCAGGAAAGATACTCTTCATCAGGATTGAATATAGCCTTTCCCTTCCTGTACTGCACGACGGGTAACGGTTAAAAAGGGACCGTGGTGGAGCGTTTTTCAGCAACAGTGGAAAGAGGAGAGTTCAGCAGCTGACATTGGGGATGATGGCAATCCTCCTGCTGTCTTGTAAGCACCTTTTACCGCTCATCAGTCCTGCCTGCATGGATCCTTGCCAGCGGGGATTTCCGGACGATGAAGCCCGAAAGGAACGTGGCACTGTCAGGGGACCAGCAGTCACCCCCGGAATATACCTCCCAGTGCAGTTCCATGGACTGCCGCACGTGCCGCCCCAGCCCCACCTCAAGGATCTCAGTCGATCGGAGGAGATCGGCAGCATCCGTGTACTTTCGCTGGATCTCGACGACATACCGGCCGTTCTCGATGAAGGGTCCGCTGGAGAGACCGGGAATCTCTCCTGCACTGTATTTTACAAAGAACTTGTCTGCATTGGTCCGGTTCCAGAGGGGCGGTCCTATATGCAATCGTGCATTCGGGACCTTGTCGGCAGTCAGCTCAAAAAGGAGGAGACAGCGGTCTTCGAACATCTCGCAACCGGCTGAATGTACCGCAAACCCGTTCCGTTCTAAAAGCCCCCGGACCGAGTCCATGCTCCGCCTCAGCTGGGGGACAACCACATCGGGGATGAAGGGAGGTGTGGCAAACGATATCGCATAGAGAAAGGTGCCCTTTGCCTTAAGCCGGGAGACCAGTTCTTCACGGGTGCATGCCGGTCGCTTCGGAGGGAAGAAGAACAGACACGACGGATTCTCCAGGTAACCGCGTGCCAGTTCCACGAACTCATACATCCGATCGAGGGATACCGCTGCCGAGACGTTTCTCCCCCCGTCCACCGGGTCGACCACCACGAGCGGCTCGGTGAAGTCCTTTGTCCGGTGCGCTTCGAGATCGATCAGGGTCCCGGGTTTCCAATCGGCGGCAGCCTCGATAAGGGCGGAAAATCCCCCATAATGGAGGACCAGGAGTTCGCAGAGATATCCCGAGAATCCCTCGGTCATCTGGTCAGATCCGTAGACCCCTCCCCCCTTTGCAAACTGTTTTGCCAGCAATACCTCGTCCACGAGAGGGGTGATCCGTGCAGAGATATACCGGGTGTGAAACGGGGTCCGATCGACTGCTGATTGTATCGCCGATGCCGATTCCACCCGGAAACAGGGGACGAGATCCACATCGAATCCCTCGATTGTTGCACTGATGTAGGGGTGCTCCGCATACTTCTCGCAATACCGTTCAGCCAGATCCTCGGCAATGCTCCGCGCGAGGAAGAGCCCCTGATCTTGCAGCTCCTCCCGGGAGAGGGAGGGATCAAAGAGCAGGAAGATATCGAGGTCCCGGTCACCATGGATGAAGGTTCCCCGGGCAACCGATCCCACGATCATCGGCTCAGCCGCGATCCCCCTCCCTGCCACGGCGCCCATGATCCGTGCTGCAATTTGTGCGATGTGATCCTT
The DNA here is from genome assembly GCA_022710385.1 of Methanoregula sp. GTDB lineage: Archaea > Halobacteriota > Methanomicrobia > Methanomicrobiales > Methanospirillaceae > UBA9949. The sequence continues at coordinate 2,451 of JAKLGZ010000046.1, read as the reverse complement.
CTCGGCAGGGACCGGCCTTATTGCCGACAACACCGACTCCTCGATCGGGCTTCTCATGATGCCGGGACCTCCAGGAGGGTCTCATATATGGGTCCAGCCGGAGTGAGGGTGCTCTTCTTCAACAGAAAACCGGATACCGTGCATGCACCCAGATCCCCTGGAGGGATCGATCGTATGCACCCGGGGAGGGTGGGATCCCCCTGTTTCACCCGTGCAAGGGTGGCATGCGGCCTGAACGGACGGTCATCCCGGGGGAACCCGAGCGGAACAAGGGCCTCCTCCACCTTCGCATGAAGCGAGGCACTTCCTCCTCCGTCCTCTACAGTGCACCAGATGACCCGGGGCTGGCGGGGATTGTTGGAGCCGATGCCGGTCACCCGCAGGTCAAACGGAGAGAATGGTATCCCTGAGAGCGCAGTCATGATCCTTCCGACAGCGTCCTGCGGCACCTCCCCGATAAATTTCAGGGTGATATGGATCAGGGCCGGATCTACAGAGGTCAGCCGGGCGCTGCTCTTTTTCAGGTGCTCCTGCGGACCTTTCAGGCGTTCCCGGATATCGGCGGGGAGATCGATTGCCACAAAAAGACGAACCATACACGTACTGCTCCTTGATGCTGCAGTCCCGGTACCGGCCAAGAGTGCCGGATAAAAAATGCCCCTTACCTGCGTTCCGCATCAGTCTCTCTTATCTTCTTTTCAATGTATAATCAAGACAGATCAACAAATATTTTTTTACGGAAAACAAGTACTGGTCTGAATGCAAACGGGGGGCTGAAATTGGCAGATACACAAAAGCTGGTTATTTATACGCTTGAATATTGTCCGAACTGTGAACTTGTGAAGGACTACCTGAACCGGAACGATATCCCGTTTGAAGAGAAGAATATGGCAACGGCGGAGTCGCTTACTGAGCTCAGGATCAACGGGGTGTTCGTGAACGAGGCGCCGGTGCTGCGGGGCCCCGGCGGATTCCTCACCACCCGGGATCTCTTTTCCAAGGGGGACCTCCAGGAGGAGAGGATCCGGAGATGCAGCGAGGGTACCTGATGCCTGACCACAAGACCCAGCAGACCACCCTCGATGGCATCTTTGTCCCCCGGATGCCGCCTGTTAGGACCTCCGATGGTCACATCGTTGACTGGGAAAGGCAGCGGATCATCCGCCAGATTGTCGAAGAGACAAAGCTCGTCGAGACGTTCTATGGCTACGAGAGTGCAAACGAAGATATCGCACAGGAGATAGCGCGGCTCGTTGAGGACCGTATCTGCTCCCTCCGCTTAAAAGCCCTCTCGGGACCCCTGATCAGGGAGATCGTGAACATCACCCTCCTTGAAGGGGGGATGACCCAGTACCGGAACGTCTGCACGAGAGTGGGGACCCCGGTCTTCGATGCCCACCTCATCGATGTCGGCCGCGGTTTTGAAGCCCGGGACAACGCTAATCTCCAGGAGAATGCCGAGACTTCCCACAAGAAGAAGGCCGACAAGATCAGCAAGGAGCAGTACCTCCTCCAGCTGCCTCCCCACCTCGCCGACCACCACCTTTCCGGGAATATCCATATCCATGACCTGGAGTATTTCGGCACCCGGCCGTTCTGCCAGGACTGGGACCTCCGGTACTTCCTCTACTACGGACTGATGCCGGACGGGAACGGGACGAAAGCATCGGTGGCAGGGCCAGCAAAGCGGCCGGAGGTCGCCATCCTCCACGCAGTCAAGGCCCTTGGCAGCGCCCAGACCAACTTTGCCGGGGGGCAGGGATACTACAACTTCCTCACCTTCATCGCCCCGTTCTTCGATGGCATGCCCTACGATGAGATCAGGCAGCACATGCAGATGTTTGTCTATGAGATGACCCAGATGATGGTCGCCCGTGGCGGACAACTCGTGTTTTCGTCCGTGCAGCTCTCTCCAGGGGTTCCCTCCCTCTGGAAAGACAAGCCGTGTGTCTACAAGGGGAAGATCTGGGACGGCCGCTCTGCACCGCTCCGAACCTACGGGCAGTTCGAACGGGAGGTGCGGCTCCTATTCAAGGCACTGATGGAGGTGATGCTTGAGGGCGATTACTGGGGAAAGCCCTTCAGTTTCCCCAAGCCTGAGATCAGCATCGAGCCCGATTTCATCAATGAAAACGAGGAGTTCAACAGGGAACACCCGGATCTCCCTACCTACCGGGACCTCTACCTCCTCACCTTCGAACTGGCATCCAAGTTCGGGACCCCCTACTACGACAACCAGATGCCGGAGTACCGCGGCGCAGGGAAAGGAATCTCCTGCTACCAGTGCTGTGCCTACCAGTTCTCGGCCGTGGCTGACGAGGATACCCATTTCGAGGACAAACTCTTTTTCCGCGATGGAAAACACTTCTCGATGGGATCCTGGCAGGTCGTGTCGCTCAACTGTCCCCGCGCTGCATACGAGGCTGCCGGAGATGACAATCGGCTCTTTGC
>JAKLGZ010000045.1 GCA_022710385.1 Methanoregula sp. | reverse complement strand
ATTGTGTCAGTATCGTCTGCGAATTTGCCTCTGCCAATCCTGGCAGGCTGGTCGCCAGGTTCCACAACCTGCTCCGGAAGTATACGCTCTCTGATGAAACAGGGATGGCGGCATTCACCGGGTTTGATCCCTCCCCTCTTCTTCCCTTTGCCTGGATGGTGAAGAAGGGAGAGGTTCGGCGCGATCTCCTTCCCGAGATCGACGGAGGGCATCTGGAACTGATCATGGAAGGGAGGGGAATCATTGGTGCGGTCGCTGCGATACCGTTCTACACCCGTTTTGAGGAGGCGCTCTCGTTATGGAATGGCCGGAGCTGAAAGCACGGCTCCTGGCGGAAGGGACCACCAGGCTCACGGGAAAATCAGCATTGCGGTACCGTTCATCATCCACTGCCGGTCCGGGTGCGGGAACCGGGGGTTCGGTGTTTTTCTCTTGCGGTAAAGGCAGGGTCAGGCTCGCTATTGATCAGAACAGCCCGCTCGAGATCGTTCATCTTGGGTCCGGGAGAGCCATCCTGAAAGCCTGGCATCTTGATATAAGGGGGAATCTCGAGCCTATTGCGCTCCACTGTCCCAGGCAGGCGTATATCACCGTCACGGGGGGGTGTATATACCGCTGCAAATACTGCGAGGTCCCGGCAATCGATGCAGGAAGAAAGACCCTTGAAGAGATTGAAGCGATGGTGGAACAAGTGCAGGACCAGAGTGATTCGATCGCCCTTACCAGCGGGGTGCTTCAGAGCATCGACGAGGAAGAGGAGTATGTCATCCAGGTGATCGGGAGACTGCTGCGGTTCGCTCTCCCGATTGGAGTCTCAATCTTTCCCGGCAAAGGTACTGCAGAGCGGCTGCATGCTGCCGGGGTGGCTGAAGTGAAATTCAATGTCGAGGCGGCAACGGAGCAGTTATTCACGAAGATGTGCCCGGGACTCTCTTACCGTTCCGTATGGGACGCCCTTGAGGATTCCGTACCTTTGTTTGGGAGGAACCATGTATTCTCCAACCTTATCATCGGACTTGGTGAGACCGACAGAGAGGCAGAGTGCTGTATCGGAAACCTCTGTGAACTCGGGGTCATACCTGTCCTCCGGCCGCTCAATCCAGCCGGGGAGTTATCAGGGTTCAGCCGACCCTCTGCTGAACGGCTCCTCCGCCTCTTTGCGTTCCATACCGAGGCACTCTCCGCTGCAGGGCTTGATCCCTGTCGTGCTATTACCATGTGTATCGAATGTACCGGGTGTGACCTGGTGCCGGGGAGGGACAGAGCGTAATGAAAGGATTTGAGGTGCTGGCCTCTGCCCTTTCCCGGAGTGCTGATCACTGCTATGCGGTCCCGGGATATCCAGCCACGGAACTTTCAGCGATGGCAAAGGCCGAACCGGTGATAGCAGAGAAGGTCGCACTCGAGTATGCTCTCGGCGACTCGATCATGGGGAAGAGGGCGGCCGTGATCATGAAGAACGTGGGCCTGAACAACGGTGCCGATCTCCTTGTCCAGGCAACAACCCAGGGATTAGTCGGGGGAGTGGTTATCGTTGCCGGGGACGATCCCATGGCAGCAGGTTCCACGAACGCGATGGACTCCCGTTATTTTGGCGAGCTGGCACAGACCCCCGTCCTCGAGCCTGATCCGGAGGTCTGTTCTGCAAGTGTTGAGGAAGCATTCTCAGTTTCAGAATCATTCTCCCGGATCGCCATCCTCCGGGTTACTCCCCAACTGGTGTTTGGCGAGGCCGTGGCGACTGCTGTTCCGCGGACGCCCGGAGAAGGGAAGGTTGCCGATCCCCGCCTTACCATGAAAGGAAGGGTGGATCATGCGGACTCGTATCTCCCAGGGATGTTTGCATGGTCAGCGAGGAGCCGGCTGAACCGGATGAAAGGCGGTGTTGCAGGGGTCGGAGCTGCCGAAGGCGATACGCGGATTGTGACCGTCTACCCTCCCCCTCCCGGCCTGGCCGGATTCACCCGGATAAATGAGATCGGCAGACCGTTTGTTGCCGAACATCTGGCGGTTGTTCCTCCTGCAGCAATCCCTCCGCCACAAACATCGGAGAGCAGGGGCTTTTACCGGACATTTTGTCGAAACTGCCCGTTTATTCCGGTGTTTGACATCATGAAGAGGAAAGGGATACAGGCGATCGCTGATGCAGGATGTTCAATCCTGGCGCTGAATCCCCCTTACTGTATCGCAAGCGCCAGCTATGGTCTTGGGAGTGCCATCGGGGTTGCTGCCCGGAGCACGCATGTTGCCCTGATAGGCGACTACGCACTCCTGCATTCGGGGCTCCAGAGCCTCATCGATGTGTATGAAAAGCGACTCTCCCTCCTCTGCATCGTGCTCGAGAACCGGTGCATGGGAATGACCGGTGGGCAGGAGGCTCCCTCCCCCTGCAAATACATCCGGTGGGCAGATCCCCTGGCAGTCAGGGCATCGGCTATAAAACAACTCGAAGAATTGATTACCATTCCGGAAGAGCCCGTTACTCTCGTCGTTCAGGGAACCTGCCCGGAAGGGAGACACCATGAAACCGTGGAATATTGAGATCTGTGATGTGACACTCAGGGACGGGGAACAGACCCCTGGTGTTTCATTCTCCTGCGAGGAGAAACAGGCGATCGCCTCAAAACTCGATGAGATCGGGGTGGAAGTGATCGAAGCCGGCTTCCCCGTTGTTTCGCCCTATGAGAAACAGTGTGTAAAGACGGTTGCAGGGATGGGGCTTGATGCCCGGATCTGTTGCCTGGCACGGGCGCGTAAAGGGGATGTCGAGGCGGCAGTTGACTGTAATGTGGACATGGTGAGCATCTTCATAGCCACCTCTGATCGGCATATACGGCACAAGTACCATAAGCCCAGGGAGGCCGTGCTCGAAGAGGCGCTCCAGATGGTTGATTTTGCCAGGGACCATGGGCTCGCCGTTCGTTTCGCGGCTGAGGATGCTTCACGCACCGACATGGAGTTCCTCCTTGAAGTGTACCGGGGCGGTGCTGATCATGGTGCTGACCTTCTCAGTTTTGCTGATACCGTAGGCAGCCTGGTCCCCATGCAGATGTTCAGGATCATGAGCACGCTGGTCTCCACGGTCGACCGGCCTTTTTGTGCCCACTGTCACAATGACATGGGTTGTGCTACAGCCAATACGGTCACGGCTGCAGAAGCGGGGGCTTTTCAGCTCCATACCACGGTCAACGGGATCGGGGAGCGGGCAGGGAATGCCGCGCTTGAAGAGGTGCTGGTGGCGCTCCGCATGAACGGGGGTGTGGACCGGTATGATCTCTCCCATCTGTGCGATATCTCAACGATGGTCCAGGCCTATTCAGGCATTTCCCTTCAGAAGACGAAAGCGGTGGTCGGGGAGCATGCCTTCTCTCATGAAAGTGGTATCCATATCGCCGCGATACTCGAAGATCCCCAGACCTATGAGTACTTCCTGCCTGACATGGTCGGGGGAGAACGGCGTTTCATCCTCGGGAAGCACACCGGCAAAAAGGCGCTCGAGCATGTCGTGGCAACCCTCGGATACTCGCTCTCGGAACAACAGATCTGCAAAGTACTCGATGAAGTGAAGGAACTCGGGGAGAGTAAGTGCGGTATTACCCCTGAGACCCTAACTGCCCTGATACGGCATGTAAGGAAGGAGCAGTAAACGATGCCAACCCTGTCAGAGCGGATCCTCACAGGAGGCGAGGGGGAGTATGTTGATCGCGAGGTGGATCGTGCCTATGTGCATGATGGCACGGGAGTATTGACCTATGAGACGTTCCGGGCACTTGGGGTCACTGAAGTGAGCCATCCTTCCCGGGCATATGTCCTCTTTGACCATATCGTGCCGGCAAACAATTCCACCACTGCAGATCTCCAGCACGAACTGCGGAACTTTGCCAGCTCTTCGCGACTCCAGTTCTCTGATATCGGTGGCGGGATCTGCCATCAGCTCATGGGAGAGGGAATCGCACTCCCCGGCGAGATCATTGCCGGCGCCGATTCGCATACCTGCACCCTCGGAGCTTTTGGGGCATTTGCGACGGGCGTGGGGGCTACTGACATGGCGGCGATCTTCGCATCCGGGATGACCTGGTTCAGGATACCAGCTACGATTGGGCTGTTCCTTTCAGGCTCTCTCTCCGGCGGAGCCGAAGCAAAAGATCTTGCCCTCACGTACGTTGCCCGGCTCGGCATGGATGGGGCCACCTACCATGCCCTCGAATTCATCGGAGATGGCGTATCCTCCCTCTCTATGGACTCCCGCATGACGATCTGCAACCTTTCTGTTGAAACAGGGGCAAAAACCGGGATGTTCTACACCGATGAAGTGACCCGTGCGTACCTCCAGTCGTACGGCCACGAAACCGCGGTGCAGGATCCACCAGACTGTGCATACTCGCAGGAGTATACGTTCGATCTCAAAGCGATTGAACCGGTGATTGCCGTCCCCCCCCGCGTGGATACCGTCAGGCCCGTCGCTGAGATGGCAGGGATCCCCCTCGACCAGGTTTTTGTCGGGACCTGCACCAACGGACGGTATGAGGATCTCTCCCGCTTTGCCACGATAGTCCGGGGCAAAAAGGTGAAGATACGGACCATCATCGGCCCTGCATCAAGGAACGTCCTTCGCAAGGCAGCCGAAACCGGCGTTTTGTCAGACCTCATCACAGCAGGCTGCACGGTGCTCCCGCCAGGATGCGGTCCCTGCCTTGGGGCTCATATGGGAGTGATTGGAGAGGGAGAAGTGTGCCTCTCGACCTCGAACCGGAATTTCAGGAACAGGATGGGGGTGGGAGGGGAGATCTATCTCTCTTCGGTGGCAACCGCTGCAGCATCAGCCCTGAAAGGGGAGATTGTCGTCCCCGGAGGGGTGGTATGAAGATCGAAGGGCACGCGGTCTGTCTTCCGGCAGATATCGACACGGACCAGATCATTGCCGGACGGTATCTCCGGACGAAGGATCGTTCCATCTGGAAACGTCATGTCTTCGAGGATCTCGATCCGGATCTTGCTGAAAGGCTTGAGGGGGCGGTGATTGTTGCCGGCAAGAATTTCGGGTGCGGCTCCTCCCGTGAGCAGGCCCCGGTAGCCCTGAAGGAGGCAGGGGTCCGCGCCATCGTCGCCCCTTCCTTTGCACGGATCTTCTTCAGGAATGCCATCAATATCGGGCTTCCCCTTGCTGAGGCGGAGATACCATGCAGTGACGGGGATATGGTTGAGATCGATCTCACGGCAGGGCTTATCACCGTATCCGGGATCTCCCGGGATATCCGGCCCCTCTCCCCCCGGATGCTCCAGATGCTTGCAGCCGGAGGCCTTGTATCGCACTGGAGGCAGAAGCGATGATCTTCCCCCGCCAGTGCAAGGAGGTGGGGATTGCATCAACCCGCCCCTGCGGGGATCAGGTGTACTTCCTCTCCCGCTACCTCATCCATGATACGCCTGCCGGCCCGGAAATCCTCGAAGTAACAACAGACCCGTCAGGCAAAGGCCTGATGCGGGAGGTCATGGAGACCCGGGTTCTTGCAGGCCCTGGTGAGACCTGGCTCTACCCGGACAAGGTACAGCTGCATAACCGAGCCCTGCTCGTGCGCCTCGCCTCAGAATCAGGAAAGCGGTGCACCATCTTCACCGGGATTGATGAACATACCACGTTTGTCTGTGATCCTGACCTCTCGATCTTCCAGACCGTGGCCGTGTATGATGTCATTCCCCCCCGTCCAAGCCTTTCAGCCTGTATCAGGGATCTTGAAGAGGCGGGTCTCTTCTCCGGGCTCGATGTAACCTTTGAGCACACCCTCCGGGATATCTCGCAGGTGGATGCTGACATCTATCCCTGCAGGGCATCAGGGTTTGACCGGACCCTTGATGCCGACCTCCTCCTGGGAGGAGAGAAGGTGGCCGGGTGCCTGACTGCCACCCAGTTTCTTCGGGAGTGTTATGGTGAAGGGTTCGAGGTGACGGATATCTGCCCCCTTTCAATGGTCGCTGAAGAACCATTCATCGCGAGGTGCTGCCGGAAAGAGAGAGAAGGAATCGGGACGCATGGGGGGAAGTTCGGGGCCGTGGTCCATTGGGGAGCCTCTCCCTCTGAAATCTTCTCGGCAGTCAGCGATCTCCTCGCCACTTGGAGGGCGGGAAGATGAGGGTTGCCATCATCGAAGGAGATGGGATTGGTCATGAGGTCATACCGCCGGCTCGTGAGGCGATTCATATCATCCGGCCGGACATTGAATTTTTTGAGGTGGAGGCCGGGTTTGACAGGTGGCAGCGGAGCGGCGAGGCAATAACGGAGGATGATATCGCGCTGCTTGCCACTGCCGATTCGATCCTGTTTGGGGCGGTTACCACCCCTCCCTCCCGTGATTACCGGAGCGTCATTGTCCGGATCCGGAAAGAGCTTGATCTCTATGCCAATGTCAGGCCTGTCTGGGGTGAGGGTTTTGACATCATCGTTGTCAGGGAGAATACCGAGGGACTGTATTCCGGTGTTGAAAAGATAGAGCATGACTCGGCATGTACACTCCGCTGCATCACAAGGAAAGGAAGTGAACGGATAGCCCGGTATGCCTGCACCCTTGCCAGGAGACGTCGGGATATCACGATCGGTCACAAAGCGAACATTCTCAAATCGGATGTATTCTTCCGGGACATCTGCCTTGAGGAAGCCCGGAAAGCCGCAATCCCGGTAAAGGAACGCTTCATTGACGCGCTTTGCCTCGATGTGCTTCAGCATCCGGATCGCTACGATGTGATCGTCACCACCAACATGTTCGGGGATATTCTGTCAGATGTGACCGCATATCTGGTAGGGGGGCTCGGTCTCCTGCCAAGCGGAAATATCGGTACCGATCACTCCCTTTTCGAACCGGTGCACGGGAGTGCACCGGACATTGCCGGAAGAAATATTGCAAACCCTGTCGCAGCATTCAGGAGTGCAGCCATGCTCCTTCACCATATCGGAGAGCATGCATCCTGCGGGCTCGTAGAGCAGGCTATCAGGGCGACAATTGTCCGGGGAATAAAGACCAGGGACCTGGGAGGAACTGCAGGGACCTCTGAATTTGCCAGGGCCGTCCTTGCAGAACTCGAGGCCATGGTACCACGGTGCTGAAAAAGCGAGTAATGCTTCCCCCTCCCGGCCTGGCCGGACTGGATCTGTGTGTAGTCATCTGCTCCTCTTCCCGGGATATATCGATAGGCATTCTCACCCCCTGCATTTTCTTTCCATCCGGAATATTGAGGAGAAGAACCTGAAGGTATAACGCCCGTGGTGGGGCTGGTCTTTCATCTCCCCATCCCATATCTTATCCTCTCTCCCCTGACGTGCCTGGATGGAGGTGTGCTTTATTGAGACCAGGAACCGGGAAGGAAGGAACCCAAAAACGAAGTATCCACAATCCCTACCCTACGTGATAGAAGGAGATTGGTTGATGGTAACGATAGGAGTACATGTGTCAATCGCCGGGGGTATCTCAAAGGCCGTGGGACGGGCATCAGCCACAGGGTGTGATACCTTCCAGATATTTTCGAGGAATCCAAGAGGCTGGATGTTCAGGGATCTCGAACCTGCCGAAGTGATCCTTTTCCGTCACGAGCTCGGGAAAAGCAAATTAGCCCCTGCCGTTGACCACATGCCTTACCTTCCCAACCTGGCCACCATGAATCCGGAATTTGCGGAAAAATCAGGGAGCACGCTGGTTGCCGAGCTCTCACGGTGCGGGACGCTGGGCATCCCCTATCTGGTGACCCACCTTGGACACTATGGGCCGGAAGGGAAGGAGGCCGGGCAGAGGCGGGTTTCCACCCTGATCAACGAAGCCCTGGACAAGGTAGATAATCCGGTGCTTCTCCTCCTCGAAAATACAGCCGGCGAGAAGAACGGAATCGGGAGCCGGTTCGAAGATATCGCTACCGTCATGGAAGGTATCAAAAAACCTTCCCGGATTGGCTTCTGCTTTGATACCTGCCATGCATTCGGAGCAGGATACGACCTTCGTTCAGGTGAAGGACTTGAGGAGACCCTGAACCGGTTTGATGAGACACTCGGTCTGAAACACCTGCGGCTCATTCACCTGAACGATTCGAAGGGCGATCTCGGCTCGGGGCTCGACCGCCATGAACATATCGGTCTGGGCCGGATCGGTGAAGAGGGATTTGCACGGATCCTCTCCACTCCCCCCCTGCGAAATCTCCCCCTGATCTGCGAGACCCCGGTTGATGAGAGAAGGGATGACGCGGGGAATATCAAAAAGGTCCGTGAGCTTGCCGGGTGAGGAATGGGTGCTTCTGCTGTTGCCCTGGCGGAATGAGGAAGATCTGTCGGATAGGAAAAACTGTTCCCCCTCGATCTGAAAGCCGTTTCTCCCTTTCTTCAACGTATCTTTTGTTCCCTCCTCGTTTCCCTCCTCCAGTGCAAGACAGGTCCTTAATGGGAGACCCGGTTTTAACAGGAGACAAGTTCCCGGGCTGCACTTTTTCCGGGGGGAACCTTTGATTTTGACGTCTTCCATTCCTCCCGGAGCTCACAAGGAAACCGGAGTCTGCTCGCTCTCTCCATTCATCGGCTCCGGCATCATCGGCTCCGGCATAAGATATAGCGATATATGGTGTATATCAGAAAACGAGGCCGATTCCCTGTTTTTTAAAATACGGGAAAATATGTGGTGGAATCGGGATTCACGGGCCTTAAGGGGGTAAATCTCCTGGGCACTATCTGGTCATCTTCGTGGAAAAGGGAGGCGATCGGTCTCCGTGTCCACTACTGCCTCACCTGATCTGGTGAGCATATTATTACAACGGGGAGCGAATAACAATACCAATGAAGGCGAGGCTTGACGGGGTCTCTGTCCGTCTTGGAAGTGAAGGGCGCTCCCTGTACGACCAGAGCGGCTATGGAAGACCCGAAGGGAGCGGATTACGGCTGTCACCCGAAGAGGCCTGCTACCTCCTTTCACGGAAACGGATTGAGATACCCGGGTATGACTTCGACCAGCTTTCTGCGCATTTTGCGAAAAATCCAGAATTTTTACGGACTTTTCTGGTATACCGTGATCTCCGTGAAAGGGGATATGCGGTCCAGACCGGTCCCCAGGATTTCCGCGTCTTCAGGAGAGGCCACAAGCCAGGGAGCGGGCAGTCCCAGTATATGGTCCGGGTTCTTTCCGAGCGGGATGTCGTGGATTTCTCCCTCCTCATAAAGGAAACAACCTCCTCAACCCACATGCGGAAACAGCATATCCTGGCTATTGTTGACGATGAAAGCGAACTGACGTATTATGAGATAAAAGTCCAGAAGCTTCCGGCGGCTGTTCCCAAAGAACCCCTCCCGCCCCTGAAAGGGCTGCTGGTGGGAAAATCGGCATTCGTTTGCCCTCGCGAGGAAGAACGAACACGTCTCGCATCATTTGGGATAGCGCTCGATGACGAACGCCTGATCCTCTCCCCCCTCGAGATCATCTACCTAGCCCGTGCGGGAGTCCTCACCCTCTGGAACGAAGAAGGACCAGTAGGGCTGGATGATTTTCGCGCTCTCGTTGCCGATCAGGACAAGGAGCTTGAACAGAAAATGAGGGTCTATACCGATTTACGGCAGGAAGGATTTATTCCGCGGACAGGGTATAAATTCGGGCATCATTTCAGGGTATACTCCGGATTAAAGCCACATTCCGAGATGCTGGTCCATGCAGTTGCACCGGGGGACATGGTTCCGATGAGCAGTATCTCCCGATCAGTCCGCCTTGCCCACAGCGTGAAAAAGAAGATGTTGTTTGCAGCACAAGGTACTGCGGGAATCCAATACGTCGAATTTGCCCGGATCAAACTGTGAGCGTGGTGCATGGAAGAGATAAATCCCTGGTCAAGCCAACCGCTGGTGGATGTTGAGAAACTCTTTACCGATTTTGGCATCGAAGCAATCGAAAATGTCCTGCCCATGATACCGGAAGTCCCTTCCTTCATGCGCAGGAGAATCGTGATAGGTCACCGCGATTACCAGCAGATTGCAGGATGTATCAGTGATAAAAGACCGTTCCATGTCCTCACCGGCTTCATGCCCTCAGGCCATCCCCATCTCGGCCATCTGATGGTGATGAAGGAGGTGGTCTGGCATGTGCAGCAGGGTGGCAGCGGATATGTGGCCATTGCCGACAGGGAAGCCCATGCCGTGCGGGGCATATCCTGGGAGAAATGTGACGAATTCGGCAAGGAGTATCTCGCCTGCCTGTGCGCCCTCGGGTTCGAAGGTAAGACCTATTTCCAGAGCAGGAATAACCGGCTCAAAGATCTTGCATTCGAGGCCGCAACCAAGGTGAACTTCTCGGAGCTCACGGCTATTTACGGATTCGGGGCCGATACCGAGCTCGCCCATGCGGAGAGCGTCATCACCCAGGTTGCCGATATCCTCTTCCCCCAGGTGGACAGCGGCCCTGCCCCGACCGTGGTCCCGGTCGGGGTCGACCAGGACCCCCATATCCGCCTTGCACGGGGCATCGCGCACAAGATGCGCATGTTCACCATCGAAGAGCGCGAGGGATACATCAGTGTCCGTTCAAAGAATGCCCCCGAAGCTGCGCTCAATGCAGTCAAATCGGCATTTCCGCATGCGAAAAAGTATGAAGGCCATGTCGATATCAAGGGGGGGACGTGCACCGAGGTCGCTGCCCGGGTCCGTGAGATCGAACGGGCTCACGGCGGATTTGCTTTCTATACCCCCTCCTCAACGTACCATATCTTCATGCCGGGCCTGACCGGGGGGAAGATGTCCTCGAGCATCCCCGAAAGTACCATCTCGTTCCATGAGTCTGACCCGGTTGTCCGAAAGAAGGTGATGAATGGCATCACCGGGGGGAGGATGACTCTCGAGGAGCAGAAGCGTCTCGGTGGTGAACCCGACCGGTGCTCCCTGTACCTCCTCAACCTCTTCCACATGGTATCGGAAGACGCAGAACTGGCAGAAATAAGGCGCAAATGCCTGGGCGGGGAGATCACGTGCGGACAATGCAAGAAGGACACCGCTGAACGGGTGGTGGCGTTCCTGAAAGAGTTCAGGGAGAAGATCGACGCATGCTCAGACACGATCAGGGTGTGACATGGCTGAACTGACGCAGAATGAGAAACGCCTGCTGGCCGTCCTTGGAAAAGAGGAGAGGTCGTATGCCACCCCTCTTGCCGGACTGCTGGGTGCCACTCCGGAGGCGGTTGTGCAATGGGCACACCTTGCACAGGAAAAAGGGCTGGTGGCGACCGAACGAATCGTCGCCAGGGAACTCATCTATACTGATGAAGGGAAGCGGTATCTTGAGACCGGTTTGCCCGAGACACAACTCCTCCGCGGGATCAGGCAAGGAGCAACGGTTGACGACCTCCGCAAACACGCTGCCTTCGCGATCGGTTTCGGGCAGCTCAGGAAAAAAGGCCTCATCAGGGTGACGGGATCTGCCGTGGAAAAGATCCCGGGTGCCTCTACTGATACAGATGAAGCAGCTCTTAAAAATCCCGCTCCTGATGATCCAAGGACAAAGGATCTGATCAAACGGGGTATCCTGGCTGAACATGAGACCGTGCAGCACAAGGTTTCCATAACCGCGGAAGGACTGGCCCTGGTGCAGTCGGGGCTCGACCTTCGGGCAGAGACCGGGACCCTCTCCCGTGACCAGATCGTATCAGGCACATGGAGGGATTGTAATCTCAGGCGCTATGATGTGAAGAAGCTGCCACGGAGGCTCTATCCCGGGAAGGTACACCCGTACCAGCGGATCATCGGTGAGATGCGTGAGATCCTTCTCACTATGGGGTTTGAGGAACTGTACGGGGAGATCGTCCAGCAATGCTACTGGAACTTCGATGCTCTCTTTCAGCCCCAGGACCATCCGGCTCGGGAGATGCAGGACACCTTTTATTTAAGCGAGACCCTTCCCCTCCCCCAGGGCTACGAAAAGGTGAAGGCCATGCATATCGATGGAGGCGGGACGTCATCGACCGGATGGGGAGGGACCTGGAAGGAAGAGAAGGCTCGGCAGTGCGTTCTCCGGACCCACACCACCTGCCTCTCCATCCAGCACCTCGCTGCGCACCGGGATCCGCCCGTCAAGGCATTCGCCGTGGGGCGTGTATACCGCCGCGAGACGATCGATACCACACACCTCGCCGAGTTCGAACAACTCGAAGGGATCGTGATGGACGAGGACGTGACATTCGCAAACCTCCTCGGGATACTCCGGGAGTTCTACAACCGCATGGGGCTGGGAAGCGTCCGGTTCAA
>JAKLGZ010000044.1 GCA_022710385.1 Methanoregula sp. | reverse complement strand
GCCATCGGCTGGTAAAGTTCGGTCCGGGTGTCCGGGACGAGGTATCTTCTGCCGAGTTCGGCAACAAAGCGTCGGGCCTTGCGACGATGGCACAGATGGGGATCCCGGTCCCTCCCGGATTCTCTCTCTCCCTCTCAATCTGCGAAGAATATTACCGGAAAGGCAAAACACTCCCTGATGATTTCTCAAGTCTCCTCAACGAAGGGATAGCTTTTTTGGAGAAGGCAAGTGGTTCGATGTTTGGGGGTATCCGGCGCCCCCTGCTCGTTTCTGTCCGATCGGGAGCTCCGGTGTCAATGCCGGGGATTATGGATACTATCCTTAATGTAGGACTGAACAGGGAGACCCTTCGGGGATTGATATTTTTATCGGGCAATCCACGGTTTGCCTGGGATACCTACCGCCGATTTATCCTCGAGTTTTCAAGGGTCGTTTTCCGGCAGGATCCAACCCCCTATCATCAGGCGCTCAGAACTATGCTCGATGCCGAAGGTGTTACCGAGCCAATCGAACTCAACTCCGGGAGCCTTAAAAACCTTGCCTTCCTGTACGAACGTATATTCTCAACCGGAATCGGAAAGCGGTTTCCTTCCGATGTGCATGAGCAACTGGCTTGTGCTGCTGAAGGAGTGATCCGTTCCTGGACCCATCCGCGTGCAGAGGCGTTCCGTCAACTCAACCTTGTGAAAGAGGCAAGAGGAACAGCAGTGACTATCCAGATGATGGTGTTTGGCAATATGGGGGCCCGTTCGGGAGCAGGAGTAGCTTTTACCAGGAATCCATGGCTGGGCACCAGGGGGCTCCTCATCGATTTCAAATTCGGTGCACAGGGGGAGGATGTGGTATCAGGGGATCAGTCAGCGGCCAGTCAGGCAGAATTTGCCCGGGCTATGCCGGATGTCTTCTCGGCCCTTGCAGAGATTGGGGGGAGACTTGAATTTCATTACAGGGATATGCAGGATCTCGAATTCACCGTTGAAGAAGGAAGACTTTACATTCTGCAGACACGTTCCGGGAAACGATCCCCTTACGCCGCGTTAAAAATAGCCGTCGCTCTCTGCCAGGAAGGACTCATCTCCCCGGCGGATGTATTATGGATGCTCCGGGATGTGAATCTTGATACCATCACCATGCAGGAGATAAAATCGGGTGATTATCCTGTGGCAGTAGGTATCCCTGCATCAGCCGGTATTGCAACGGGAACGATCGCCTTTTCCGGAGAACGAGCTGAAGCGGTTGCACGTCAGGGAATTCCTGTTCTCCTTGTCAGAGAGACCGCATCTCCGGATGACCTTCCGGGTCTTTCGTATGCACGAGGACTCCTTACCCGCCGGGGTGCCCGAACCTCCCATGCTGCAGTCGTAGCAAGGCAGATGGGAAAGATTTGTGTCGTTCAATGCGAGGCCCTTGAGATTGATTATCCTCGTGGACGTTGTACCCTTAGTGGACATGATCTAAAGGAAGGATCAGTGATCACTATAGACGGGAGTTCGGGCAATGTTTACCTCGGCACAGTAGAATCAATGGAAAAATGTCCCGATGAGCTTATCAGCATCGTTCGGAATTGGGAACGGGAACAGCAAGTATAGACCGTTCAGGGAGGTTTTCTCTCCAGTTTGCCGGCCATGAACTTCATGAGGGGATACACACCGTCAGTCATGGGATGAACCTCAAAAAACTTTTCAAATTCATATATCCCGATTCCCTGCCGCATCAGAAATGCCTGATAGGCCGCAATTATCCCTGCAGCCGGTCCTACTGACTCCATACCGCACAGATGCCCGGTCTCAGGATCCACACTCACCTTAGCAAAGCCAGTCATTCCCGAAGGCACAGCCCAGAACGTGCCCGGCCCTGCAGGGCCTGGAAGGGATGCAGTTGCTGCACAGGAGGTATCGGTTTCCACGAATGCATATTCATTAAACAGGCTCATGGACTGGGGAACTGCAGCGTAGTCCATGACCTCGTCCCTGCCAAGGATGTTTTGAGCTGCGACAAACCCTTCACGCCTTGCAACGGGAGTAAGGCAGGGAGAACCGGTCACATCACCGCATGCATAAATCCCTTTCGCACTGGTCCTCATTCGTGCGTCCACCACGATCTCGCCGTTGCTTCGTTTCTCGATTCCATGGATCATTTCAGACCGTGGGATAAGGCCTGCCGCGATGAACACCACGTCACAGGGTATCTCGTAGGCTCCCTTGCTCCCGTTCAGGTGGACCTGTGAGAGGGTCTCTTCCCTTTCGATGGAGATAAGGGAAGTATTTTCATGGATAGATGTGTTTCCCAGTTCCTTTCTGATCATGGGGATCAGCTTCGGATCAAGGTTTTTCAGGAGGCCGCTCCTGCTCACCAGGTGGACATGGGTGCCGAACTCCTGAAAGATGTATGAGAACTCGGCGGCCATGATGCCTCCTCCAATAATTACCATCTCATCAGGGAGACAAGACATCTGGCCGAGAGTATGGGGTGTATAGACTCCCTCTGTGTTGATGCCCGGAACATCCGGTATGGCAGGACGCGACCCTGTTGCTGCAATAACTGCATCCGCTGCGAACCTTTCCCCATCAATAAAAACGGATGTCCCGTCAATCCGCCCTTCCTTCCCATACACGATACTAACTCCCGAACCACGTGTTTCGGCATCGAGTATTCCTGCAATCTTGTCCTGAATCGCCTTCATTTCATAAAGAAGGGCAGGGAACCGGATGCGAGGCACATTTTCAATAACTCCCAGGTCCTCCAGGCGTCGTGCAGAGGTGAGTACTCGTGCTGCCTCGTTGAGAGCGCAAACCACCATGCATCCGTAGTGGAGGCACTGGCCGCCGATACCATTCTTTTCTATCAGTGTAACGTCAAGCCCGCCAAGAGCAAGGGTGATAGCAGCTGTTCTCCCTGCCGGTCCGCCGCCAAGAACGACAATCATGGGAGCGACCTAGAGGATCTCCACACCCTCATCCATCGGGACAGCGAGGATCTCCCCCGTAGTAGCATTCACTTCAATAATCTTCTTGCCCCTCACCTGCCAGACAGGTACGTATACTGATGTAACTTCGAGCTGGATGTTCTTTCTCTCTGGTTTGATCACTTTCTCCTCGTAGAAAATAGCATCCCCTTTTACCTGCTTGATCCTGACCTGTCTGGTCAGCATATCGACAAGGTCCTTGAATATCTGATCAGCGGCAGCCTCCTTAGCTATTTTGGGTTTCACCACCTCGGAATCTGCAGGGGCTTCCCTCTCGGCAACAGCACTCCCGTCCAGCTCTATTCTGAGTCCGTTGATAGCGTTGATGGCGCCCACTCCCTCGCCATCAAATAAAACCTTGTGATCCTTATACGTCTGCTCACCGGAACTGACATAATGGAAGTACCAATGGGGCATAAACCGGAGGGTGGGTTTTCCTGCTACCCCCGCTATCTTTTCAGCGGCCTGCATACTTACTTTTATGGGGAGATGTGGTATCGTGATTCCAGACCCTGCTTCTTCCTTGGGTTCAATCTCTTTTGAGGAGAGAACCTCCTTCTGTACAGAGGCAAACGAGAGGGAGAGGGTTCTCTCAAGGACACGTGCAAGCGCAGCTTCACCGGAGTACCTTACAAACTCGTGTACACCCCAGACAATGCAGTTCTCTGTTTCTATCGTCTCTTCAAGGGTAAATACAAGTTTTCGGCACTCCATCTCCTTATCATCAACTTTAAGGCTGAAGTGGGTGCCGTCAAACTCTTCAATCTCAGCACCGTCGTTTGAGCAGAGAACAAGGAGTACTTCTTCTTCACGTATCGCTGAAAAATCGAAAGGAGCTTCCACCTCCTGCACTTCAAAACCCGCAGTTTCCAGTATCGACTTGACTGCAATTCCTGCATTTTCCCGCAATTTTCCGTCCATCAACCATACATTTCCTTCATCTTATAGAACAATTTTTCTATTGCGTGATCGATGAATTAGTGATGAATCTTCCCCTGAAGTTTGTCAGTCATAAAATTGAAGAGTATGCATTACAGGTCACCTACGATCCCAGAAAGGGTTCCGGCAGGTTTGTGTACAACCTGTCCCTGATCGATTCAAAAGACCTCGAGAGATCCATTGCCGTTTACAAAGATGCATTCAAAGCTGGAGTATGCGTGAGTGGGCTTGTCAGGTTTGCTTCAAGCGGGGAAGAGATAGGGGATTTTACAATTCCTGCAGACAAAACAGGGATTATCACGGTGTGCAGCACGACACTGGATGGGATCCTGATGCACCGTGGGGTTCCATTGAATCCCATAGGCGGCGGGGTGGTTGAGATTGAGCAGCGGATACCACGGAGGTTTACCCACCTGATCCTCTATCAGCATACCACGATCGATCCCCTCCAGGTGCTGATCGCCCAGGAGATAACATCAATTACTGATGTCATGCGAAAAGGAAGCGGGACTATTCTCGCAAATATCAGGGAATGTCACATGGAAGCTGAACATCTTGTCGGGCAGGTGATAGACGATCTGACAGGTTCGCCTTTTACCGGTATACTTGACATCGGACCCCCGAATAGCCCGGCGCTTGGAGTCCAGGTCAGCCCCCAGTATATGGGAATTGTGGCATTGGGTGGCACCAATCCGATGGCCGCCATCAGGGAAGCAGGAATTGACGTGACGATTCATGCAATAAAAGGGCTGCTTGATATTGGAACCATGTCAGAAATACTCGATTATTGACCGTTTGTTATCCCCAGTTCAGGAAAAAATTCCAGTACATGGTAAAAAAACGGACGAATCCCACGGATTCTGAATAGAGCGCGGTGAATCCCTCATCCTTTGAACCCATCACCACCATTGCTTTTTTCTTATCGACAATAAAAACACACCCGGCCTGCCAGTTTGTCACCGGTTCTCTCTGAATCTCCATTGGGGGGGCTTTCACCAGTACATTAATTTGTCCTTGAACAGGTCCGGACCAGCCATCGGTGATTATATCAATCTTCACCTCTTTTTTGAGAGAGAGCAATCTCTCAATCAGTTCTCCCTTGAGATGGTCCCAGTAAAAGATGATGCGAACACTCTCATCGGCTGCCTGGAGCATCTCCAGTAACCGGAGCCGAATGTGATCACCACCATGGATGCTCCAGATCAACTCTTGATCCCCTCGTGCTCTCCTTCCCGATTGGGAATAGATCCGGTTCAGGGTCGTTTTGGCTCTGGCAGCATCATGCTCAACCGAGCTGAGTAGACTTTCGATCGCATCATCCGGGCGTTCAGGATTAAATCGTCTGGGAGAGGTATTTGAGACTGATACCAGTTGTTTCTGGGAAAGGCGTTCCAGCACGGGGTAGACCGATGCGCGGGGAACTCCCGAGAGCTCGTGTATCTCGGTTGCCGTGGCCTCTGATGCCTGGAGAAGGGCGATATATACCAGCGCTTCATATTTTGTAAGCCCCAGGGATTTTAGGGATTCCGCTAGTGCCACCGTTTGAGCAGCCGGTTCAGCCATTAAATACATATAAATAGGTTCCGCTATTAAATGTTGTTATCATAATAACAACAAGTGAAATATTATGAAAATCGCTCGTTTTGCAATTCTAGTGGTTTTTATTGCTCTAATGTCCTCTCCGGCAATGGCCGGGACAAAGTATTTGTCTGGCGGACCTGATATCACAGCAGCTATCGCCGGGACAAACGAGTTCTCACCTGGGCAGGATGCAGCCTTCAAAGTAAATGTTGAAAACAGGGGGCTCATCGACATCAAGTTTGTTCAGTCCGGGATTGTTGAGAGGGATGACCTGCCCAATACCGCGAAGCTGGTACGGGCAACCCTTCTTCCTGGCGATGCACCACTGACCATCAAATCAGATCCCCAGCTGGTAGGGGATATAGGAGGGGGAAAAAGTGTGCAGGTCACGTTTTTGGCAAAGGTAGATGAAAATGCACCCGCGGGCGCATACATTCTCCCCCTCGTTCTTGAGTATACGTATCTGAGAAATGCCGAACAGTACGGTCAGGACAGTATTACCTATACGTATAAGGAAGTGAACGAGACTATCGACCTCCCTATCACAATAAAACCCGAAGCATTTGTTGCGGTAGAATCCTTCAGTGCCGAGCATCTGAATGCTGGAAATGAGGGATATCTGGTGATGCATCTGAAGAATATCGGCCATGTAAACGCATCATCAGCTATTGTCAAGATTGCCCGAAACGGCAACAGCCCCATAATTCCGACCGACAGTAGTATCTTTATTGGTGATTTTCCGATCAATGGAACGGTTGACCCGAGATTTAAAGTCTCAATATCCAGCGAGGCTGGCGGCCAGAGTTATCCGCTGGATGTCTACATTGTTTATGAAGACGAATCGGGATCCCCGATGACGTCAAAGATGACAACCATCGGGATACCTGTCCATGGCAAGATCAGCTTTGTGGTAACAGGAAATCCCAGACCGATTATCGCGGGAGATAAACAGGTAATTGAGGTGATCTATCAGAACACAGGATCAGGGACAGCATACAATGCCCAGTCGCGTATCAGTGCGGTGGATCCGTTCACCAGTAACGACGATACCGCGTTCCTTGGTGATCTTGCCCCCGGAGAATCCGCAGTTGCCCGGTATGAGATGAGCGTTGATAATTCAGCAACCCCGAAAGAGTACGGTCTCGATTCTGAAATACGATACAAAGATGCCCTTGGAAACAGTCAGATCTCCGATACCATGAAAGTGGAAGTAACAGTTGAAGAGACCTCCCCAGTTATGACGATCCTGCTCATTTCGGTAGTGATCCTGGCCGTAATAGCGGCAGGTTATTATTTCTTGATAGTAAAAAAGAAGAATTAATGCTTGGCTGGTCCGGCCCGCTGCCTGAACCTGAAATAAGGGATATTGAGGATATGCGGCAGGTGCTGGCCACTCCTGACTGCCAGGAGACCGGCCCTCTTTATTTTATGTACCGCGATCTTGCCCTGAATGACTGTGACAGGCAGTGGCTGCACTCACACCACCTGCGATATGACATTACCGCGATTGTCTCACGCGATATCTGCGGCGAACGGGTGAAGACAAAAGGGCATTATCATCCCTTGTCCCCCTCGGGGGTGGGGTATCCTGAGGTCTATGAAGTCCTCCGTGGTCATGCACATTATCTCCTCCAGGAGAGAAATCTTTCGAATGTTATCCTAGTGGATGCCCTGGAGAAGGATCTCATAATTGTGCCGCCCGGATATGGCCATGTCACCATCAATGCGGGAAACAGTGATCTCATCATGGCCAATATCGTCTCAACAGATTTTGAGAGCCAGTATATGGAGTATGAGAAGATGGGGGGTGCCGTGTATTATGAACTTACCGATGGCAGGTTCATAAAAAATCCGGCATATCCATCTGTCCCTGAGATCCAGGTCGTGGAGGCAGGACACCTGCCGAAGGTGCATTTTTCCAAGGATGGTCTTTATGAGACGATCGGGACCGACACGCTCGACTTCCTGAATAATCCCGATCTGGGTTGGGATCTCTTCAATGAAGTGCTAAGAGGTTAGGTGGATTCGCCCGTTTGTGGCTGCTTCTTTTCACAAGGGATAGTACCTTTTCTTCAACCAGGTTGGTGCTCACCCAGCTGTTCGTTTCGAGCGCTTTCAACGCCATGTCTATCTCCGAATAGGTGAGCCCGATATCAGCTTCATCACTCTGCCCTGCCCAGAGGCCTGCGGAGGGAGTTTTGTTGATGATCGGTTCAGGAATCCCCAGTTCATGTGCATACTTGAAAATTTCTGTTTTGTACAGATGGAGAATCGGTTGGAAATCAGCTGCGTTATCTCCAAATTTGGTACAGTATCCCAGCAGGTATTCGGTCCTGTTCGATGTGCCGCATACAAGGCGGTGCTCCCTGTTTGCATGATAATAGAGTATCACCATCCTGGTTCTCGCCATGATGTTTCCGAGAAGATACGGATCTTCCACATACCCGGGCATCTGGCGGTATGATGAGAGGACAGGTTCGATGCTCATAACCTGATGATGCATGCCGAGGCTCCTGCAAAGGTCAGCTGCATCATGGATGTCCTCATCTCTTGTTATCGAGGTGGTGAGAGTGTAGCCGTACACCCGTTCCCCTCCGAGTGCCCTGCAGCACATCACCGCAGATACAGCAGAATCAATCCCTCCCGATATACCGATAACGATACCCGTGGCACCACTACTCCAGATAACGTAGCGGATCATCTGCTCGATCTTCCCCAGAAAACATCCATGATCAGTATCCATCGTTGGCTCCTAAATGATCCGCATCAACTCTTTGATATCAGTTGGATTTCCCACTGCGATGATGGCATCCCCCCGCATGAGCATTTCGTGCGGTTGCGGTTTGACTACCGATCTCGCCTCTCCCTCAATACCAATGATGCGTACACCTGTCTTCCTCTCCAATCCCCCAATATTGTTTCCTGTACCGTCTCCCACCGATTTTCTTACGACAATCTTGCCGTCCGGGAGGTTCAGGATAACATGCACGATCGCTGAAAGAACCACCCCCCCGATAATCTGGCCGCCAATTGAGGGGAGAAGTGCAACATAGTCAGCCCCAGCCCGGTATAGTTTATGTACCGATTCCGGCTCATTGGCACGGGCAAGAATCCTGATTTCCGGATTGAGATTCTTTGCGATCAGTGTCGTAAAGATATTCAGTGCATCGTCATTAAGGGCGACGATGAAATATTTCGCGTCTCTTATATGTGCCTCCAGAAGCGTTGTTTCGTCTTCTGTATGTCCTATCACTTGGGTGATTCCGTGTTTTTTCCTGTCAATTGCAATGCATTCGATGCCAAGGCTGGTGAGTTCGTGGTAGGCAGAAAGTCCGACATCGCCGAATCCTCCAATCAGAGCCCGCTCCCTCTCCCTTATATGAGGCATAAATTCCTGCCTGACCATCTCCTCCACCTGGTTGAGGTGACCTATAAGAAAGAGCATTGTGGTGGATCGAGCCGTTCTTCGCCGGTGGGGTATAGCCGGAAATTACCTTTACGTAAGAGGAGCAGCGTAAAAAAACCGTACCGGTCAAAAAGATCGAGTTCCTGAAGTGTTTTTCCGTAAGCCTGGGAACCCGGAATAATTGGGAGATTGATGATGCGCAGGCGGTTTTCTTCTTGTGGAGAGTACCTGGGAGGCATCGTCCCATTGATCGTCTCTTCCACCATCGTGTCGATATGCGTGGTGAGTGCTGCATGCCGGGCGATTATCTGGCCAGTGACATGTTTTGCGGACAGCACATAATCTGCACCTGCATATTTGAGATAGCGTCCAAGCACGAGTTTATCTATCACTGCAATGATTGTCCCAGATGCCATTTCCCTAATACCAAGAATGATCGCAGCATTTGTCCTCTCATCTTCGCATGCTATGATGGAATGGGCATTTTTGACCCAGGCATTTGACCATAGTTCGGGATCGTTATAATCACCCCAAATTACGTAGGCCTTAGCACCCGATTCCCGTCCTGCGAGACGCGCTGTGTCGGGAGTGTTCACCACAATAAGAACGGGGAGATCCGATATCCGGATGCTCTCGAGGAGAGCTTTTGTCAGTTCACCATATCCGACTATCACAACATGGTTATAAAGTGCATGGGGGAGTTTTCTTGGTGGCGCTGAAAGAAAAATAGTGCTTAAATAAGGCACGAGAAGAAGGGGAATTATCATGAAAATAAGGAGGATCCCTGTGATCATGACAATTATAGCAAAAAGGATAGTCAGTTCATTGCTGAATGGGAGGAGATCCCCATAGCCCACTGTGGTCACGGTCTCAAGGATAAAAAGCAGGGAATTTGGCCAGCTTATCGGCTTTCCTTCAAGAACGGGATACGCAAAATGAAAAATTGAGGTGAATGCGATAATCTGGATGGTAAAGAGGAAGAAGAAGAGCGATATCTTTGCCCTGCGGGATGCATGAAAGTGTTTCCAGACCATTCCCCTCCTGCTGTCAGACATGATGCAGCTCCCGCAACATACCCCATTCCTGGTATTCTCCATGACAGGGATCTCCACAGTCGGGACAAATTCCTGCATCAGGTAGTGGCATCACTCCATATGAGACCAGGTGTTCCCCCAGGTTTACGAGCGCATTTTTTGTGGACGGATGTCGCCAGTTGTACTTATTCAGGAGAGAATGAACATCAGTTTCTAGGGTATTGTGGGAATAAGGACATCGCCTGATCTCAAATCCCCCCATATTGAAGTATGCATATAATGCAACCTCCCTTGCAGGAATATAGAGGAATGGGCGAATCATTGGCACGACTCTGGGAAGACTATCTGCCGGTTTTAAAAGTCGTTCAGCATCTCCCCTGAAAATGTGTACCAGAAGATTCGTGGCTTCGTCATCCAGGTTAAGCCCGAGTGCCAGCTTTGTTATGTCATGGTCATTTGCAATCTGGTTGAGGACTAGGCCTCGTAACCCCTTACAAAATATGCAGGAAAAACGGTCTCCTTTTTCCCTGACTACTTCATCAATTGTCTTCCCTAACACTTCATCAAAGGAATCTGTTATTAATTCAACGCCAATGGATTCAGCTATGTTTGCAGCGATACGACGGTCCCGATATCCTTTGATTCCCTCATCGATGGATATGGCAAAGAGGCTGACATCCCTCCGCGTGCCCAGGATTTTTTTCATGAAGTACAGGAGGGCACTGCTCTCTTCTCCTCCGGACAATGCAACAGCAATCCTGTCTTTTGGCTTGATCCAGCGATGATTCCTGATGGCACGTTTTGCTTTCGACTCAAAATCGGCAATGAAATGGGCTTTACAAAGATGAAGCCCTGAATATCGCTGGTAAATGATTGCAGGATGACGGCATTTGCTGCAGAGCATGAGAGGGTATCAGATCAACCTTTATCACAGTATAGATAAATTTGTGTTGATTACATGGCAATTTCAGCCGACCGGATCAGGGAACTCCATAAATATGAGATCCGCATCCTGCTCATCCTTGAGCGGCTGATGCGCCGCTACCGCTGGGTTCCGTTTGACATCATCAAGAAAACATTAGGCCTTTCTGAGTCAGAGGTGAATTACCGCCTGGGCAGGCTGATGGGGTGGGGGTTTGTTCGGTTCGATACCGTTCCCTACGAGGGATATTCACTGATATTCCAGGGATACGATGCACTGGCATTGATCTCCCTCACAAAAAAGAGCATTATCCAGGCCCTTGGGTGCATGATTGGGGAAGGGAAAGAGGCGGTGATCTATGAAGGTCTGGGGCTGTCCCCCCTTGCCCTCAAATTCCATCATGTCGGCCAGCGATCCTTTCAATCTGCCAGGGTAACCCGGGACTATATCCCTGAAGAAGGAAATTGCCCCTGGCTCCTTGCCTCACGTCTCTCTGCAGAACGGGAATACGAAGCCCTCCGTACCCTCCACCCCGATGTCAGTGTCCCACTTCCTGTCGATATCAACCGGCATACCGTTGTGATGGAATTTATACCCGGGGCCACGCTCAACCGGTGTTCACTGGAAGACCCCAGGGATGTTCTGCTTGAGATCATTGAAAACGTAGGAAAAGCATACGAATTGGGCGTCATCCATTCAGACCTCTCTGAATATAATGTGATGCACGATGGCTTCCGCTGCTATCTAATCGATTGGCCGCAGTGGGTTAGTACTGATCATACCAATGCGGAAGAGCTTCTGACACGGGATCTTGAGAATATTACACGGTATTTCAGCCGGAGGTATCGTGTTGAGATCCCCTTCATCGAAGCGTACCAGATGGTGACGGGATGAGAGTGTTTGGTATCGATATTATAAAAGGCTCCGTCCGCTCAAAATCACGTCGTCCGATGTATGCCCTGATACGGATGGAGGACGGAGATATCCTCGGAGAGGGTGAAGTTACCGGTTTCCGGCTCTTCAGGATACTCTCTGAAGAGAAACCGGATATTCTTGCAGTGGACAGCCTGCAGGAGATAGCGATTGATCAGCATGATCTTTATACCTTCCTCCAGGCTCTTCCGCCATCGGTTCGTCTCGTCCAGGTAACAGGCGGGGAACGCAAGGAGAGCCTGGGGAAGGTTGCGAGCAGGTTTAATATCAGTTTCAACCGTTTTGATCCTTTCGATGAAGCACGGACCATCGCAAGAGTTGCCGGGCTGGGTGCGGGGGCGGAGGTAGTTGCATTCGAGAACACCAGTGAGATCATCGTAAGCAGGCACCGATCGCCTGGGAAAGGAGGATGGAGCCAGAACCGTTACGTCCGAAAGATCCATGGATCGGTACAGCAGAAAGCACGGGAGATTGAGATGGCACTTGTTGCAGCAGGGCTCCGGTATAGGAAGAAAGAGACACGGGCTTTTGGCGGTAACAGCCGGGTGGCGTTCGAGGTGGCGGCGGCCCGGGATCAGGTGCCTGTCTCCACCTACCGTGGGGCTGATGTGCAGGTTCGGATCAGTGGCAAGAGGCTTGACCGGATTACGTTCAGACCGCTTTCAGGAAAACCCCGCTACCTGATTGTGGGAATAGATCCCGGGAC
>JAKLGZ010000043.1 GCA_022710385.1 Methanoregula sp. | reverse complement strand
TTCCTGCTCATCCCAATCTATGTCTTTGGGCCGTTCTTCCTGGAAGTGATCAAGGCAAACCTCGATGTTGCCTACCGTGTGATAACCCTGCGGATCCGGCCAGGGATCATCAGGGTCTCCTCAGACCTGAAGTCAGACCTCGGGATCTTCATGCTTGCAAACTCTATCACCCTTACACCTGGGACGATCACCGTCGACATCGATGAGCAAACGCATGATCTGTTCATCCACAACATCAATGTCGGAGAGGGTGAGGAGGCTGCACCGGTCATCCGTGACCATGAGCTCTTCTCCATCGCTGATCTCCCGCGGTGGATCCGGAGGATTGCCGAATGATCGATCCGTTTTACCCTGCAGTTCTGGTCCTTGTGATCCTGATCTGCCTCTGCTTCATCAGGCTTATCCTCGGCCCTACCCCTGGTGACCGGGTCGTCGCTGTCGACACGGTCAATACCCTGACCGTCGCATCGCTCGTTATCCTCGGCCTGATCTACCGGGAGGTCATCTTTATCGACGTGGCAATCGTCTATGCACTGCTCTCGTTTGTCAGCACCCTCTACATTGCGAAATACCTTGGAGGGGAACTCTGATGATTGCCGAGTGGCTCATCATCATCTGCCTTGCGATCGGGATCATCTTCAATTCGCTTGGGGTGATCGGCCTGCTGCGGTTCCCGGACCTGTACACAAGGATGCATGCCACCACGAAAGCAACCACCTTCGGGTCGGTCTTCACTACCCTTGCCGTGATCGTCTATTCAATCTCCCTTTACCTGAGCACCATCGATTCGCAGTTCATTGTGCTCGGCGTCCATGCCTTTATCGCCGCATTTGCCCTGGCATTCACAAACGCTATCGGCTCCCATGCCATCGCGAGGGCTGCTCACCGGAGCGGCATCCTGCCTTCCCCTGCAGTGGTCGACCGGCTGAAGGAGGCGGGACGATGATCGAGACTATCATTCATATCCTCGTTATTGCCGGCCTTATTGTCTCGGCAGTTCTCGTGTACCACTTCAAGGATCTGCTCGCCGCCGCACTCGCCTCGGGCCTCTTCAGTTTCCTCATCTCGCTTGAATTCTATATCCTCCAGGCGCCCGATGTCGCGATCTCACAGGCGGCAATAGGGGCAGGTCTTACTACGGCTATCTTTATCATTGCAATCCGCTCGACCAAACGCTACGAGGAGGATGCGCCATGAGAAAGGAACTCTCGATCCTGATCATCATCATTTTCGGCCTCTTCATGGGCCTGATCGCCCTCGACCTGACATTCGGGGAACCTGACAACACCGCGATGGACGATTACTTCATAATGAACGGGCAGGAGCAGGCTGCAACGAACAACATCGTGACCACGATCGTCTTCGATTACCGTGGTTTCGACACGCTCGGTGAATCCACCGTCCTGTTCACCGCCGTTGTCGGGGTAGCGCTGATGTATCGGAAGATGGTAAGGGGTGATGCCGATGAGAATGAGTAAGATCGTCCGCTTCGGGGCAGATGTCCTCTTTGGTGCGATCGTTATCTTCGGCCTTTACGTGATTATGCACGGTCATCTCACCCCGGGAGGCGGATTCCAGGGTGGGGCTGTGGTCGCAACCGGGGCGGCACTCGTGATCGTTGCCTATTCGTATGAAGAGGTGATCGGGATGATCAAAAAGACAATACTCATGGCCCAGGAGTCCGCGGGGCTCGTAATGTTTGCCGGGGTGGCACTCATTGCCATCGGGCTTGGGACCACGTTCTTTTTCAATTTCCTCGCAAACAGCGGCTCACTCTTCGGGATGACCGTCCCCTTCGGCCCGAACCCCGGTGAGCTGAATACGGGGGGGGTACTCCCGCTGATGAACATCGCTGTCGGGATCGAGGTCTGGGGCGGTCTCGCCATCGTCATCCTGTACATGCTCTCGGGCATCGGGAAGACCAAGGAGGCCTGACCATGTTCTGGAACCTTCCCTATATCGCGGTCGTACTCCTGTCCGTGATCGGGCTTGCCACCATCCTCCTGAAGAGAAACCTCATCAAGATATTCCTCGGGGTGAGCATCCTCACCTCGGCAGTGAACCTCTTCATTATTGCTCTCGGATATCGTGAGGGAGGGATCGCACCGATCTACACCTACGCAGTATCTGAGAACATGGTGATGGCAACCCCGCAGGCTCTGACTCTCACATCGATCGTGATCGGGGTTGCAACGATTGCACTGATGCTCTCGTTTGCCGTGATCATCTACAAGACCTACGGGACTGTGAATGTCGATGAGATAAAGGAGCTGAAAGAATGATCCCCGGATATATTACTACCAATGCACCGGCTCTGCTGATCGCAGTCCCCTTGCTCGGGGCATTCCTCTCACCTCTGATCGGAAAGATATCACGGGATGCACGGGCACTCTGGGTACTTGCTGTCATGACCCTGACGGCACTTATCGGTTACTTTGTAGCGTTCCTTGTATATACGGAGGGGACGCTGCTCTATGTCTTTGGTGCAACGAACGCCACCCTTGCCGTTCCCCCTGATTCTGGCGGGATACCAATCCGGATCATCTTCACACTCGATGCAATGAGTGCCCTGATGGTGACCATTGCCGTTACGGTGGGGTTTGCCGTTATCCTCTACTCCCTCACCAGCGATGCCAGGAGGTCCGGGCTCGAAGCCTATTACACCATCTTTCTCCTGATGATCGGTGCCATCCTCGGGATGGTCTCAACCGGAGACCTTTTCAATTTCTTTGTCTTCCTCGAGATCTCCTCCCTCGCATCGGCAGGGCTTGTTGCCTACAAGGTGGAAAAAGGTCGTGCCGTTGAGGCAGGTCTCAAATACCTGCTTGTCAGTACAATCGGGGGTATATTCTTCCTCTTCGCCATCGGCATCCTGTATGGCCAGTATAACGCCCTGAACATGGCGATGCTTGCAGACATGATCCAATGGACACCTCTCGACAAACTCGCTCTCGTGCTGGTTGTCGCAGCCCTTGCAGCAAAATGCGGAGCGGTCCCGATGCATTTCTGGACACCGGATGCCTATTCAATGGCCCCCTCTGCGGTGACGGCAATGCTGGTGGTTGCAAGCCAGGCAAGCCTGTACGGGCTGTTCCGGATCTGCTTCACCCTGTACGGCATCACGCTCAACTACGTAACGATCGGGTGGGTGATCATCATCCTGGGTATCCTCTCGATGATCATAGGAGTCACGATGGCAATCCCCCAGAAGGATATCAAGAGGCTGATGGCCTACCATGCCGTCTCCCAGACTGGATACATGCTCCTTGGGGTTGGCGTAGGACTTGCCGTCCTCGGCGACCAGGCGCTCCTCAACTCCTACGGGATGACTGCGATGGAAGGCGGGATCTTCCACATCTTCAACCATGCAATGTATAAGGGCCTCCTGTTCCTGACGGCTGGCGCCATCATCTACCAGGTGGGGACAAGCGACCTGAACCGGATGGGAGGTCTCGGCCACCGGATGAAATGGACGATGATCTTCTTTATTATCGGGGCGCTTGCCATTGCCGGGATACCACCCTTTAACGGATTTGCCTCCAAATTCCTGATATACGAGTCCGTGTTTGCCTTCAGTCCCCTCCTTTCAATCATAGCGATGGTCGTGAGTATCCTTACCCTTGCCTCGTTTGTAAAAGTGTTCCATTCTGTCTTCATGGGCCCTCCCCTTCCCGGGAATGAGCAGGTCAGAGAAGCACCGCGTACGATGCTCATCGGAATGACCATCCTTGCCGCAATAGTGATCATCTCCGGGATCTTTCCGGAATTCTTTGTCCAGAACCTGATAACCCCAGCTGCTCATGCGCTCACCGACCAGGCAGGATACATTTCAGCAGTGCTCGGAGGGGCATGATCATGGTATCTGCAACATCCCTTACCAGCGGATTCGGGATCTGGGATCCGATCTTGTGGGTGCTAGCCATCATTATCGGCCTTGTCATCGCCTGGATCCTCTGGAGTTCCGGCTTCTCCACGTACAAGAAAGGAACTGAACAGGCACGACCATACCTTTCAGGAAATGCCGAACCCCCCAAGGGAGAGGTCCACATCAGGGCAGGCAACCTCTACTGGGGGTTCACGGAAGGACTGAAAGGATACTACCAAAGAATTGTCCCTCTTCATACCGGTATTATGACCGATTATCTCCTCTGGATGTTCTGGGTGGCAGGCATCCTCCTCATAATTGTGATGGTGGTCTGACATGAAGATACCCTCATCATTCAACCGCTCGCTCTGGGTCTTCCACCTCAATACCGGGTCCTGCAACGGGTGCGAGATCGAGATCGTGGCCACGATTACCCCCCGTTACGATCCGGAACGGTTTGGGATACGCCTTGTCGGATCACCAAAGCATGCCGATGTGCTCCTCGTGACCGGGCCTGTCACGAAGAAGATGGCCCCGAGAGTGCGGCGGGTGTTCGAACAGGTCCCGGACCCGAAAGTCGTGATGTGCATCGGCACCTGTGGCCAGTCAGGGGGAGTTTTCTATGACTCATATAACCTGGACGGCCCCATCGACCAGGTGATCCCGGTCGATGTCTATGTTCCGGGATGCCCGCCCCGGCCTGAGGCAATCGTCTTCGGAGTTGTGAAAGCACTCCAAAAACTGGAACGGCTGGAGGCAGAACAATGAACGCAACCCCTTACCTTACCCCGCAACAGATCATCGATCGGTTCAGCGCGAGATTCGGGAACGGACTTTCCGAGGCAAAAGTGACCGAACGGGGCGAAGGGACCAGGAAGGTCAAGGCATACAACCTCTGGTTCAGAATTGACCGGGAACAGCTCAGGCCGGCCATCGAGGAGCTGATCGCGATACGGTTCCCCCATCTTGCGGTCATCGCAGGAAATGACCTGGGAACTGATATCGAGCTCCTCTACATCTTCTCGGTCTTCTACGGGCAGAAGTTCGGTGAGTATATGGTCACGATCGCCATCCGGCTGCCGAAGAGCGATCTAACGGTGCCAACAATCACCGACCTGATCCCTGGAGCTCTCTTCTCTGAGCGGGAGAAGCAGGAGTTCTTTGGCATCACGGTCACGGGAATTCCAGATGGGCGAAGGCTCTTTTTACCCGAGGACTTCCCGAAGGGGGTCTATCCCTGGAGAAAGGATGAGACCGGTATTCCTCCCGAGATGATCAAGAACCTCTGGGAGGTGGATCGGCCGAAAGACCGGCCGGTACCCCCTATCCCCGAGAAGACACCTGCTCCGGAAGGGAAGAAAGAAGGAGGCGAGTCCCCATGAGTGCTGAAAAGGCTAAGAAAACAGTCCCCTACACGGTCCCTATCGGCCCTGTCCACCCGGCTCTCAAGGAACCGGTGATGTTCACCTTCGGAATGGAGGGAGAGATCGTCAGGACCGTGGATTTTGCCCCCGGACAGACCCACCGGGGGATCGAATGGATGGGAATGAGGAGGAATCCCGTCCAGATCGTGCACCTGACCGACCGGATCTGTGGTATCTGCGGGATCGTGCATTCGCTCTCGTTCGCAAGGGCGGTCGAGCAGATCGCGGAGATTGAGGTCCCCGAGCGGGCAGACTATATAAGGACGATCCTCCATGAACTGGAACGGATACAGTCCCACCTGCTCTGGGCTGGAGTTGCTGCCCACGAGCTCGGATTCGACTCGCTCTTTTACCTGGCATGGAGAGTCCGGGAGCAGTCGATGGACCTGATCGAGAACCTGACCGGGAACCGGGTCAACTACGGTATCGTCCAGATTGGGGGGGTCCGGAGAGATATATCCGATGAACAACGGGCACTGGTTGAGAAAGGCCTCGATTATTACCAGGGACTTCTGGACCAGATGGCAACCCTCTTCCTGAAGGACAGCACGATCCTGATGCGGTGCCGCGGCCATGGGATCCTCTCATGGGATGATGCCCGGCTGCTCTGCACAGTTGGTCCCACCGCCCGGGCATCCGGCCTGAATATGGATGTCCGGCAGGACTACCCCTACTGTGCCTATGGCGATCTCGATGTCAAAGCTATCCTCCCCCCACCCGAAACCGGCGGACCACAAGGGGATGTCTATGACCGGATCATTGTCAGGCTGCTTGAGGTAGGCCAGTCAATCGGAATCATCAGGCAGTGCCTCGGGCAGCTTCCAGCAGGGGAGATCCTCTGGGAGCCAAAAATGGCAAAACTGCTTTCAGTCCTGAAGAAGGCCGAGGGAGAGGGGATCGGCAGGGTGGAAGCGCCCCGCGGCGAATGCATGCATTACGTGAAAATGGCGGGGAAGGAGGCGCCGGACAGCTGGAAGGTGAAGGCATCTTCCTACAGCAACCTGATGTCCTGGATCCCGATGCTTCAGGGGGAGCAGCTGGCTGATATCCCTATCATCGTCGCATCCATCGATCCCTGTCTCTCCTGCACCGACCGGGTAGCAGTGACCAGGAACGGGCGATCTGACATCCTCACCAAGGAAGACCTGACCCGACTCTCGCGGGAGAAGACCCGGAGGATGATGCAATGATCGAAACCCTGCCTGCCCTCCTGGCCGGGGCAGTACTGGTAGCAGCATTCTCGATCATTATCGGCCTCCTGCTCATGGGATTTGACCGGATCGTTGCTGCACGGATGCAGGCACGGATCGGTCCTCCCCTGACACAACCATTCACCGACGTCAGGAAACTTCTTGCAAAAGAGAACGTCGTGCCAGAAAATGCGATACCATGGCTGTTCAACCTCGCACCAATCATCGCCCTGGCCTCGGCGATCACCATCCTCTTCTATCTTCCGATCGGTGGCTTTGCCCCCGTATTATCCGGAGGCGGCGACCTCATCCTCGTGATGTATCTTCTGACCCTGCCTGCCCTGGCGCTGGTTGCCGGGGGATTTGCATCCGGTTCACCTTATGCAACGGTCGGTGCCCAGCGCGAGATGGTGACGATGATAGCATACGAGTTCCCGCTTGCTATCGTGGTAGTCGCCATCGCGTGGAGACTCGCTGCCGCAGGCATCTCCCTTCCCTTCTCGCTTGCCACCATTGGGGCCAATCCAGTCTGGGGCCTTGTCGGCCCGCTTGGGGCTATCGGGCTCCTGATCCTCCTGATCGTCCTGCTTATCGTGACCCCGGCAGAGCTCTCCCGGGTCCCCTTCGACACCCCGGAAGCAGAGACTGAGCTTGCCGGGGGGATCCTTGTCGAATACTCCGGGAAGAACCTCGCCCTCTTTTCATTGACGCAAGGGGTAAAGACCGTGGCGATGGCCTCTCTTGTGGTGGCACTTTTCTTCCCTTACCGCCTTGCCGCAATAGCAGGTATATCCGGATTTGTAGGAGCGGTTGTTGATCTCCTGTTTTATATCCTGCTGATCACCCTCGTTGCCTTTATCTCAGTGAGCGTGATCAGGGTCTCAATGGCACGGTTCCGGATCAACCAGGTTGTCTCGGTCTACTGGATCTATCTTGCCATAGCTGGTCTGGCTGGACTCCTCCTTGTCATGGTTGACCAGATCATGGGGGTGGTCTAAAATGGCCGGGCTCCCCCTTCTCCCCGAATTGGTAAGGCAGCTCTTC
Organism: Methanoregula sp.; assembly: GCA_022710385.1. Classification (GTDB taxonomy): domain Archaea; phylum Halobacteriota; class Methanomicrobia; order Methanomicrobiales; family Methanospirillaceae; genus UBA9949. The sequence continues at coordinate 5,051 of JAKLGZ010000043.1, read as the reverse complement.
AGCCGGCCGGCAACCAATGCATTCCCATCACGGCATCTGCCCTCATCAATAACCGGGTTCCTGGCAAAGGTCGCCCGTGGAGAGGCAACAATCCACCCACCCATTCCAACCCCCCCCAAATTCCGTGGAAAAATTGTTTATGACCGTGAGGCGTGTATCGGCTGCTCCCTCTGTCTCAGGGTCTGCCCTGCCCATGCCATCGAGTTTATTCCAGAGACAAAACGGGTCAGGATCTATGTCACCCAGTGTATCTTCTGCTCCCAGTGCAATGATGTCTGCCCAAAAAATGCACTACACATGAGTCATGAGTTCCTGCTCGCAACCGAAGACCGGTACGCAGAGAGCCAGATTGTCGAATGACAATCTGGCCGTCATCATTTTTCCGGCCATCAACCCAGACTGATCAATCCCCCCGCTCATCACGTTTTTCCCTCCCCTTAAAGGATTTAATTTCAGGGATACGGTTCTGTGCAAGCAGTGCGATGAACTGTTCTGCCCCGGCTGTCACGGCAGGGCTGATCCCCTCGCTATCTCCCAGATGCCCCGGCTGGATACCAATAAAGATCACCTGTCCTGCCGATTCGGCAAGGTATCTGATGAGGAACGACAGAGGCAGGTTATGAGTGCCAATGCTCACCTCCTCGATCTGGTCCTCACCGACACTCCTGAATTCGCCGGGTTCAAGGCCGAGATCGGTCGCATCCACGAGGACCAGCATTTCGGGATGGTGGCGGCGTACCACTGCCGTGAAGTTCTCGGGCATCGTCCCACAGTCGAGCGATATCCAGCCCCGGGCACGGAACCGTGATGCGATGTAATTCCCTATCCCGTCATCACCGTGAAGGTTGTTTCCGATCCCAAGCAGCATTCTGACTATTACCATCACCCGAGATGATTTCCCAATTGTATTGTCATGGCAGGATGAAAAATCAGGCACCTGTATGCCAGGAATGAGAGCAGGGAAAGGAGGCCAATTTTGGCATTCAGGGACCATGCCCCTCTTCTGTCCTGGTAATACGGATTCGAGATAGTAATTTCGTGATAATAAAACAATTTCCGGCCTTTTTTCACTGGAACCTGAAAAAATTTTATATTACCTGGTATCAATCTTCCATGTCCTATTATTGGAGTATTACTATGACTGATGAAACAACCACAACAATGGGCATGTGTAATATTTTTGGAGGATTCTTCCCCTGGTGGGTTTTGCTTATCCAGGGGATTGTCGCCCTCATCCTTGGTATTTTCTTCCTGACCTCCCCTGCAATGACTGTACTCGTCCTTATCACCTTCCTTGGTGCGTACTGGTTTATCAGCGGGATCTTCACGCTCTTCAGTGCAGCCGGAGAACAGAAAGACAGGGGAATGAAAATCCTTCTTGGCATTCTCGGAATCATTCTCGGGCTTGCCATCCTTGCTTACCCGTTCTATAGTGCGTTCATTGTGCCGTTTATCTTCATCATCATGGTGGGGGTGTGGGCACTGGTGATCGGGGCGATCCATATCTACCAGGGGATTACCGGCGGTGGCTGGGGTGTTGGAATCATCGGCCTTCTCTCGGTATTGTTCGGCCTGATCCTCCTGGTTCACCCGTACCTTGCCACACTGGCTCTCCCGTTCGTGCTTGGGGTTCTCGGGATTGTCCTCGGTTTCGCCGCCATCATCGGGGCATTCATGGTACGGTCAAAACAGAACGCAGCCTGAAAACCACACCATATTCTCTTTTTTTCCGTTCCCTGTGGAATGAGCCGGTTCTCCTTCGCCAGACTATTAAGGGAGTTCCATCAAACCTAATCAGCGTACGAATGCACATGGTACTGCAGGGAAGAGGTCACGGATTCCATGTTTGAACTGTTTTTTGAGATCGGCAACTATGCTATCTGGATCTTCGTGGTCACCAGCATTGCTGCAATGGGTCTCAACCTCACGGTCCCTGAAGTCCTTGCACCATGGAAGAAGAAATGGCTCCTCTCGATCTCCCTCATCGCGAACTTCGTGGTGGTCCCTCTTTTTGCCCTCTTTATTCTTTATCTCTTCCCGCTTGATCTTGAGCTTGCAACCGGGCTCATCCTCGTAGCCGCAGCAGCGGGAGCCCCCTCGCTCCCCAAGGCCATGGAACTGGTCGGAGGGAATGTTGCCTATGCTGTAGGCCTCACGATGATCCTGATCCTTGTTACGATCTTCTACATGCCATTCATGCTTCCCTACTTGATCGAAGGGGTCCAGGTAGATCAGACCAGTACAGCGATGTACCTGATCGTCTTCATGCTGGTCCCGCTCCTCCTCACTATGGCGATCCGGGCAAAATTCCCGCTCCTTGCCTACCGGTTGTATCCCGTTGTCGATCGCGTATCGGACCTGTCCATTGTAGTGGTCCTTCTCATATATACAGTCGCCCTCTTCATGAGTGATTTTTCGGTGAAGGCCGGGACCCTCCTTGGCCTTGAAGGCATCGCCGTTGCGATCCTCTTCATCCTCGGTTCTTTTGCCATTGGGTACGCACTCGGCGGTCCTGAACTGCAGAACCGCCATGTCCTTGCGTTCGGGACAGGATTTCGGAATGTGTCTGCGGCACTGGTGGTCGTCTCCGCGAGCTTTACCGAACCCCAGACCCTCTTCATGGTACTTGTCATCGCCATATTCGGGATTGTCTTCATGTTCATTATCGGGGGATGGCTTTATCGGAAGAACAGGAAGGAAGGGCAGCGCAATCCTGCAAGGGACCTGTAATTTCCATAGGTATTCCCGTGAGCAAGGTTTCTTAAAAGGATCCTACCAAGTAATCTCTCGCATGAATCACTCTGCTGTTTTTCTCCTCTGCCTGGTCGTTTCCGGATTACTGATCTCCGGTTGCAGTTCCCCTGCCCCGATGCCGGAGGTGGAAGTGGAAGGGGCAGCGGTATCGTCCTTTTCCTTGGCAGAACTGACCCTCGATATCTTCCTGTCTGTCGATAATCCATATCCGGTGTCAATTACGCTCCAGTCTGTCTCCTTTGATGTGTATTATCTGAATGGTAATGAGTGGAAGTACCTGGCACATGGAGAGCAGACTGGCATCCCAGTGAATCCGGGAAAGAATCCTGTCTCCATTCCTGTGACCATACAAAATGTTGATCTGCTTGGATCGCTCCTCTCGTTTGCCGAGAGCAGGGAGGTTACCCTTGAGATCCGGGGGGTAGTCGTTCCGGACCTGCCGGGGGGCATCTCTCCAGAAATTCCTTTTACAAAGAAGGTTACTCTCACACCCTGAAACAGTAGTATCCCCTTTCCCCTTTTTGTCAGGATACCCCTGCTTGTCAATCAAGATCTGGGCACATACTGGCGATCGAGCGATTGGGATTGGATTTTCTGGGATACGGGAACCAGGAGAATACCTGCTACTTTTCAGAATTCATGGGAGATCGGGGAAGACTTTTTTAGTCCATCGCAATCCAGGTTCTCTTATGAGTACACCGTTGCACAACCAGTATTCCTGGTACATGGATGAATAACGTTATTTCCCATCCTGTGCTAAAATAACAACCATCAGCCGGCCACAGGAAGCCTTTTTCCATGATTTCCCCTCAGCCTATGTCCGAAGTATCCCGGATCCTGGTCCCCCTTGCCGCAGCAGTTATCGTGCTTGCAGGAATGAAGGCAGCAGCAGCAATCATCGGCCCGATAGCGTTTGCCATCTTCCTTTCCGTTATCTTTGGGTCGCTCCTCCACTGGTTCGAGAAAAAAGGGCTCACCACCCGCAAAGCCCTCATCCTCACCCTCGTGGTCTTCTTTGCCATTGTTGCGGTGTTCATTATTGTGATAGCAGGGTCCTTCCTCCAGCTGCTGTCCGATCTCCCTCTTTATCAGCAGGAATTAGAGGCCAGCCTCGACCTTTTAAGCCCATATCTGCTCTCGATGGGGATTGATCCTTCCTCGCTGACCCTTCAGGAGATTATCAATTCCCTCTCGATCGAGATTGGCAGTCTGATACGGCAACTCTGGAACATGGCAATCCTCATGGCCATGATCATCCTCACCACCCTCTTCCTCCTCTTCGAAGCAAAAGGCTTCTCAAAGAAACTACAAATCATCATCGAAGACCTCTGCCCTGGTGACCTCCCCCGTTTCATAACCTTGGCAGAGAAGAACGTCGGTTATCTTATCATCAGGACCGAAGTAAACCTTGCGATGGGCATCGGAACGGCGATAATCCTCGGACTCATCGGGGTAAAATATGCCGTATTCTGGGGTTTCCTTGCGTTCCTGCTCGGGTTTATTCCTTACGTAGGGTTCTGGCTTGCCGTTATCCCGCCGATGATCCTTGCATGGTTCGATCTCGGTCTTGTCCCCGCCATTCTCGTCCTTGTCGGATCCGGGATCGTGAACCTCCTTGCCGAATATCTCATGTTCCCCCACCTTGCGGCCCGGGGACTTGCACTCTCCACTGCCGTTGTGTTCATCTCCCTCCTTTTCTGGGGATGGATTCTGGGGGGCTTTGGTGTTCTCCTTGCCGTTCCCCTCACCCTCCTCGTGCAGATGATCTGTGAGCTGTTTGATGAGACCCGGTGGATCTCATTACTCCTCGGACCTTCCCCTAAAGAGGGAACGAACAAAGGACCTTGAAAGAGGTTGGACCTTCCCCATTCCCCGGAAGGGTATCGGCTTATTCCAGAATCAAGGAGGATTTCCTCCAATCAGAGAGGACTTTTCTCTCTGCGCTTTATCGTTTCATCGCGATAGTTCGATACCTGCCCGTTCCACTTTCAAAAACAGAAATCTTTCGTTATTTTTCGCCTCACCTATGCGGGAGTTAATCACCCCGCTTGATGAACAATAAGAATATGGAGAAGAGTTATGGTATTTACCTCGCCTATTTTTTCATGGCTCTGATCGCCCTGAATGCACTACGCGCCCTTTTCAGGGGGGAGTACAATGCCATGGTCACCGCGGTCCTTATGCTTGGGATGACCGTGATCCCGTTTGTCGTTGCCAAGCGGATGAACATTAACCTGCCCTGGTTCGTCTTCTTCCTGGTTGCCCTAGCCCTCTGGATCCACACCGCCGGCTATGTG
>JAKLGZ010000042.1 GCA_022710385.1 Methanoregula sp. | reverse complement strand
GGGCCAAGCAGAGTCCGTCAGCCACATCGTCTGGTTTTGGTATCCCGGGGAGGGCAAGGAGACGGCAGATCATCTCCTGCATCTGTCGCTTGTCTGCCCTCCCTGAACCGGTGATCGCCAGTTTCACCTGGTTTGGGGTATACTCGGCGACCTTCACCCGGTGCTGCTCTGCTGCAAGCAGGATCACCCCCCTCACCTCGGCGACCCCCAGCGCTGAAGTCACATTCTTTGAAAAAAAGAGTTTCTCGAGGGCGATCCACCCGGGGTGATGCTCCGATATCAGGCTGCAGACCCGGTTGAAAATCTCTTCCAGCCGCTGGGGGGTGGTGCTGTCCTTTCCCGAAGTCCTGATGCAGTCATACGCAAGAACGGTCTTCACCCTCCCGTCCCTGGACTCAAGGACGCCATATCCCACGGTGGCGAGACCCGGATCGATCCCGAGTACGATCATGTCGCCTTCCTGCATTCGGGCTGCAATAAGAGTGATTGTGCGTTTCAAAAACATATCCTTTTGCCATTCAGGAAAACTGGCGTTATGCGGGCAATTCTACAGGACCGGCAGGTGCTGGAGGGCCCGTGCACAGCGCCCGGAACAGTACCGGGAGGGGCATGACGGCACACAGGATGGTTGACGTTCCATGACAGGTTCAGTTCCCATGACGGGTTCGGTGCTCTCAATTCACTCCGTCGGATATTACCGTCATTCCCGGATGGGGTGACAGGGGAAATGGCGTGAATGAACAGGGCTCTCCAGTGCGGCATGGCACGTCAGCATCCCATGTTCCCTCTCAATCATGAGACTGTCTTGATCCCACTGGAGGTAAGGAACATGAAACCTTTTAAGAACGGCTATTCTTTGAAAGGAGCCTTCCAGGGGGGCATATCTGCCGGTTGCTGACACTTCCGGACTTTTTTTCAGCCTCACCGTGCTCCCCTGTTCAGGAAGACTGCTGCAGGAATCGCTCCCAGAGCAGGAGGAACTTCCGGTATCGGGCATTCCGCTCGTTCTTCCTGTCTTCAAGCAGGGCGATCAGCCCCGGGTCACCTGACTTTGTTCCGAAATCTCCTTCCCTGGAAAGCCACGCTCCTTCCAGTGTTTCGATCCAGACATCGCAGTCATGCATCATCCCGAGGATCTCCTGGAGCTTCCGCACCACCTTGATCGTTTCCTTGTGCCTGCCGCCACATGCCTCGTCAAAGATCTCCAGGGTGTACCGGTATTTTTTTGCTGCTATCCGCATCGCATGATGGGCTTTTACAGCCTCCGGATCCCTGGCAGAAGGATCGAACGCGATAAGTGCTGCATACCGCCTCGTTGTCTCACGGGCTGCCCGTTTACGGATGCTGGTGCGGGATGTGCGCACGGTAGTGGCAGTACGAATTGCTGACGGGAGGTCAGAAAAGACACCCGTATCCGAGAAGAGACTTGCAATTGCATCGATCTCGGGCTGGATGGCTGCCCGCTGTGACGTGAGTGTTCTCATGAGCGCTGAAAATCCGGAATCGGAGTGATTCTCTTCCTGGAATGGTGGTTTTGTGCATCCAGAAGGATACCCGTTCCTCATGTATTCCCCGAGAAATGCAATCTGGACATCCAGGTCGCGGGCCCTTCCAAGGGATCTCGTGATCGTCTTCACGGCAGAAAACCACCTGCGATAGGCCTTTTTCGGGAGGCAGGAGGAGAAGATTGGCAGTGCAGCACGCAGGCGGCGTGAGGCAACCCTCATCCGGTGTATATGGGTGGCATCGTCCCCGGCCTGTGCCCCTCTCACCTCCTTTTTCAGGGACGTATATCCCTTCCTGATACGCTCCATCCCATAGGGGCAGAAGGGCTTGCTGCCAGGATCAGGTCTTTTTTGCCGCATTCCTCTTCTCTTCCTCCCATCCGTTTCTGGTGATCAGGCACCATTCCTGGGCATTCAGGAGCGGCTTTTCCGGTTCGGGCAGCAGGGGGGTATAGGTTCCATCCGGATGAAGCACCCGGTTCTTGACATTATCGCCAAGATGCACGGGAATGATCGTCTTCACCAGCCATGCCGCAAGGCCCCGGTCCCTGACCGGGAAAAGGATCTCAACCCTCCGGTCAAGATTCCGTGGCATCAGGTCCGCTGATCCGAGCAGCACCTCCTCCTCTCCCCCATTCCGGAAATAATACAGGCGGACATGTTCAAGGAACCTGCCCACGAGCGAGGTGACGGTGATCGTTTCACTCACCCCGCTGATGCCAGGCCGCAGGCAGCAGATGCCCCGGACCTGGAGCATGACCCGGACTCCTGCCTCTGAAGCCCGGTAGAGGGCGACAATACACTCCCGGTCAACGAGGGCATTCATCTTGAATATGATGCATCCGTCACCATGCTCGCGGTGACGCTCGGTCTCCCGCTCGATCCGGGAGAGGATCCCCTGGCGGAGGGTATGAGGCGCAACGAGCAGTCTCCGGTATTCCAGCAGTGTTGCACCACCGGTCAGGCTATTGAACAGGTCAGCAGCATCGGCACCGACAGCGGGATCGGCGGTGAACATGCCGAGGTCCGTGTACACCCTGGCAGATCCGGCGTTATAATTCCCGGTGCTCAGGTGGACATAGGTACGGAGGCCGTCCTGCTCACGCCGTACGATCATGCAGATCTTGGCATGCACCTTGAGTCCGGGAAGGCCATAGACGACATGTACCCCTGCTCTCTCAAGTGCCCGTGCCCAACCGATATTGTTCTCCTCGTCAAACCGGGCCTTGAGCTCGATCAAGGCTGCCACCACCTTGCCATTCTCCCGGGCTTCAAGAAGGGCATCGACGATCGGTGAATTTTTCCCGACACGGTAGAGCGTGATCTTGATGGCGAGCACGGCCGGATCAGTGGCTGCCTGACGGAGCAGAGTGATGACCGGGGTGAAGCTCTCGTAGGGGTGGAGCAGGAGCTCATCCCTGTCGCGGATATGGGAGAATATCCCGTCATTCTCCCCAAGGCCATGCGGGACTGCCGGGATGAAGGGGGGATCCTTCAGGTCAGGACGATCCAGCCCGGTCAGCTCCATCAGGTCTGCCATTCCGAGGGGAGCGCTCACCCGGTAGAACATCCCCGGATTGATCCCAAGCTTCCTCCCGATGATCCCGCTGGCAGAGGCGGGCATTTCAGGGGTGATCTCAATCCGGACCGGGGACCCTGTCCTCCGCATGCCGATACTCTCTTCGACCGCAGTGAGAAGATCTGATGCCTCGTCCTCCTCGATCTCGAGGTCCGCATCACGGGTGATCCTGAAGGGATACGCTCCCCTGACGATGCAGCCGGGGAAGAGCAGATCGAGGTTTGCTGCGATGAGATCCTCGAGAAATACCATCCGTATCCCGTCTTTCGGAACACGTTCCCGGGCCTGGTCAGGGACCCGGATCAAACGGGGAAAGAGGTCGGTGGGTACCTTGACCCGGGCAAAGTTATCCTTTCCTCGCGGGGAGTAGTTCAGAATGACTGCCAGGTTGAGTGAAAGGTTCGAGATAAAGGGGAAGGGATGGGATGGGTCCAGGGCAAGGGGCGTGAGGACGGGGAATACTTCACGCTGGAAATAGTCGCGGAGCGCTGCCCTGTCATCCGGGAGAAGGTCCCCACAGGAGATGATGTGGATCCCAGCCTCCTGCAGAGCCGGGATGAGTTCCTTTCCCCAGAGGTCGGACTGCTGTGCAAGCATTGGTTCAAGGATCCGGTGGATCTCTGCCAGCTGGTCCTGGGGGCTCATGCCATCAGGAGGAGGTTCACGCACCCCCCTTTCCAGCTGCCGCTGCAGTCCTGCGACCCTGATCATGAAGAATTCATCGAGGTTGTTGGAGAAGATGGAGACGAACTTGATCCGTTCGATGAGAGGGTGGACAGGTGCACAGGCTTCCGAAAGGACCCTCCGGTTGAATTCGAGCCAGGAGAGTTCGCGGTTGATGAAGAGAGAGGACGGATAAGACCGGCCTTTCGCGGAATCACCCGTCTTCCCGGAATCATCCGTCTTTTCCTGTCTGCCTGTTCTGCCCGCCATCCTCCTCACCGGGTTTCACATACTATTGGAGAAGGAAAATTTAAAACCATGCGGGAGAGCAGGGAGAGGACTTCCCGCCCGGACAGGACGGGCGCGAATGCTCTCTTCCCGGGACCAGGTCCTCCCCCCGGATTCATCCGATGTTTCTCCCTTTTTCACCCTGCCGGTGCGGATACCGCAGATAGTGCGGAGGGAGGGGTGGGGGAACAATCCCTGCATTCCGATGGCTGAAAAATGCCCGGCCGCCACCATACCAAACAATTTTAGTAGTTATCTGACAATCTATCTTCTGCCGTGATTGACCATGGGATCTAATGACGACATCATGCATGAATTTGTAAGAAAGGAACTCAAGAAGCTCTATCCCAGCGTTGACGGATGGCAGATCAGGCCAGCGGCAAAATCCGGAGGAAAAGAGCAGGGATTCATAGTGGCAAGGAGAATCCTTGGGAAATCAGAGGGTGCCCATGTGCTGGTCTCATTCGACCATGTCGTGACACCCGCTACCATCGATTCCCTTACGGCCATGGCACAGAACAACCCTGTCCCGGGTCTTGCATCCCCGAAAAAGATCCTCGTCATCCCGCAGAACACCAATGTGATGGTTGTTCCTTCAGAGGTTACTGTCCTCCCGATGCAGAGCTTTGCATGGGAGAACAAGGAGCTCGTCTGGCTCAAGAGAAGAAACCAGGTGAGCGAGAAGGCCTCCGCTGCAAAGCGTTCCTGAAAAAAGGGAAAGCAGACCGACAAGACGACTAAAGACCCTCCCTTATTCTTTTTTCGAGCTGCTCGCGGTGGGAACCCAGCCAGTAGAGTTTCCTGCATCGCCTGCACCAGAAAAACCGGAGATCCTGTCTGTTTTTCGGGGCATACGCAGCGGACAAAACCTCCCCGATCTGTGCAGGCCGGAGGAGTTCGTTGCAGATCGAACACCGGTTCAGCCGGAGCTCCGGCTCGATGAGGCCCAGGTTCACGAGCGCTCTGAGCTGGTCGATGACATCGTCTCCAGCGACAAGGACTGCCCCTTCCCCTGCACGCCTCGCAAGCTCCCTGTCCCTGGTCAGCAGGATCCGCCCCTTCCGCTCCGCAGACCGGATCAGGAGCGTATCCTCCCGGGGATTTCCCTCTGCCATGGAACTGGCACTCTCGGCATCGTATCCCATGAACCGCAGGTAGCGGCAGAGGGTGCCAAGCATCCTGTCCACCAGGAATGAGGGGGGATCCGGGCGGTCAGGCCGTTCTGTCGACATAAGGGATCACTGCACCGCATTGGGTGCACTGCTTTCCTGACAGGTTCCTGAAGGCAGATGCGAATCCCTGCCGCTCGATCAGGAGTGCCGCGCAGACCGGGCAGTACGTGTTCTCGAACCGGTGCGGGAAGACATTGCCAAGGTAGGGAAAATGGAGCCCGAGTTCCCTGGCCTGCCGGTAGATCCTCTCAAGAACGGCGAGCGGGGTCGGTCCCGGCTCACGCATCTGGTAGTCCGGGTGATACCTGGTGAAGTGGACAGGGGTGTCCGGTCCCAGGTATTCGATGATCCATCGGATAAGAGCCCCGGTCTCATCGGGTGAATCGTTCAGCCCGGGGATGACAAGGGTGACCACCTCGATGTGCATGCCAAGCTCCCGGGCAAGCGCGGCCGCATCGAGAACCGGCTGGAGTTTGGCCCCGCAGACCTTCCGGTAGAATGCATCGGAAAAGGCCTTGATGTCCACCCTGAACGCATCGAGAACGGGCCTGATCTCCCTGAGTGCCTCCTCGGTGATATACCCGTTTGTCACGTATACCGTCCCGAGGCCCTGCTGTTTTGCGAGGAGTCCCATCTCGAGGGGATATTCATGCCAGATGGTCGGTTCGTTGTAGGTCCAGGAGATGCTTGCACACTGGGCAGAGCGGGCTCTTTGCACCCCTTCCTGGGGGGGCAGATCGGCAAGGATCGTCTCGTATCCCTGCCGCGAGATGTGCCAGTTCTGGCAATGCTCACACCGGAAATTGCACCCGACGCTGCCGAGTGAATACGAGAGCGTCCCGGGCAGGAAATGGTACAGGGGTTTCTTCTCGATGGGATCGATCGCCTCCGCACTCACCCTGCCAAACGTGGTTGCGTAGAGGACCCCGTTCCGGTTCACCCGGACCCCGCAGATCCCGTGCTTCCCGTCCCTGATATGGCACCGGTGGCTGCAGAGGGAGCAGACCACCTCGAGATCGTCCCCTTTCCGGTACTGCCGCGCTTCGTGCCAGTCTTCCATCAGAGGAGATAACCGGGCAGGTACAAGATAAACATACCGGTGTCAGGAGGCCCTTTATCGCTGATCACTCCCCGTTGTTACGGGGAGGTTCATCCTCCTCAACGACAAAGGAGCCATAGTAGCCGCACTGTTTGCACCGGTATACCTCACCAATACACCCGCCGGCTACCCTGTAGATCTCGATACTCCTGCAGACCGGGCAGCGGATCATCTTCAACAATTATATGTAGCGTATAAAGAAACCATTGGGTGCATGAAGAAGGTCGTTCTCTCGCTGGGCGGATCCGTGCTCATCCCTGCCCTTGAAGAGCACCGGATAGCCCGCTACGCTACGGTGCTGCAGGAGATCGCCGGGTATGTCCGGTTGTATGTGGTGGTCGGAGGCGGCGGGGAGGCCCGGAGATACATCACGGCAGCACGGGAGATCGGCTGCTCCGAGGCCCTGGCTGATGAGATCGGGGTTGCGGTCACCAGGCTGAATGCGATGCTGCTTGCCGGTGCGCTCGGTGAGGCGGCCTGCCCCCTCATTGCGGAAAGCCAGGCCGAGGCGATGGCCTACGGGGCAGGAGACAAGATCGTCCTGATGGGCGGGGTCACCCCCGCCCAGACCACGGATGCGGTGGCTGCAGTCCTTGCAGAGCGGTGCGGGGCAGACCTGATGGTCAACCTCACTTCGGTGGACGGCATTTACACCGCGGATCCCAGGACCGATCCGACAGCCGAACGGCTCGACCAGCTCACTCCCGAACGGCTGCTGGAGATCGTGGGGACCGGATCGCTCAAGGCAGGCGCGAACACGGTGATCGATATGATCGCCGCAAAGGTGATCCAGCGCTCGGGCATCCCGCTGCTCGTCATTGATGGCCGCGACCCGGGCAACCTGTCGCGTGCGCTCCTTTCAGGCACCTATTCCGGGAGCCTGGTCACCAGGAGTGGCGAGAGGCCGCTGCCTGTCAGGGGAACATGAACGGGACAGGTAACTATTTTTGGGTGTCTGACCAACCATCCTCCTCATATCAGGGGTAGTAGGGTAGCCTGGTCCATCCTAGAGCGTTTGGGACGCTTTGACGGCAGTTCGAATCTGCCCTACCCCATCTCCTTCTCTCAATCGTGCCCATTTTATGGATCACGGCACCACCTGTTCTGCATGGACAGGAAGAACGCCCGCCGGATCCTTGCCATCCTTGCCGGCCGGTACCCGGACCGGTGGGCCCGGGAACGGTATGCAGCATCCCCCTTTGAGGTGCTGATCACGACCATCCTTTCTGCACAGACCACGGACAAGTCGGTGGATGCCATCAGGGATGAGCTCTTCTCCCGGTTTCCCGGCCCGCAATCCCTGGCAACCGCTGATATCGCCGAGGTTGAGGAGATCATTCATAGCACCGGGTTCTTCCACATGAAGGCCAAACACATCATTGCCGCTTCACGCACCCTCATCGATAAGTTCTCCGGGGTGGTCCCTGATACCATGGAGGATCTCCTGACCATTCCCGGGGTGGGGAGGAAAACGGCGAATATCGTGCTCTACCATGCCTTCGGAAAGAACGAAGGGGTGGCGGTGGACACCCACGTGTTCAGGCTCGCCGGAAGGCTTGGGTTTTCCGACTCCCGGAATGCTGACGGTATTGAGAGGGACCTGATGCGCCTGTTCCCGGAGAAGGACTGGGGGGTCCTCACCGACATCCTCATCTCGCATGGCAGGGCGGTCTGTATGGCCAGAAAACCGGCCTGCCCGGTCTGCCCGGTCTCCCCCCTCTGCAAGTACTACCTGGAAAAGGAGAGAGGAAAAGCATGAGAGAATCAGCCTTGCACTGATACAAGCGTCAAGGGAAGACTGACATCTCACAGGCGGCGATGGGGGGGGCGATCACCAGGGGGGCCTTTGCTGTTTTCTATTCACAATATCAGAACAGGTTCACGATATAAAAGATACCGGAGAAGAACAGGTAGCCCATGAGTGCGCTTACCGGAATGGTGAGGACCCATGCCCACACAATCCGCCGGGCAACGCTCCACCGTACATACCCGCTTCCCTGCGTTGCACCAACACCCATGATCGATGAGGAGATGACATGGGTGGTGCTGACAGGGATTCCTGCAATGGAGGCTCCGATGATGGTTGCTGCCCCAGCTGTTTCAGCAGCGAATCCGTCCACGGGTCTCAAGCGGGTGATATTGTAGCCCATTGTCTTGACAATACGCCATCCTCCCGTGAGAGTGCCCAATGCTATGGCACTGTAGGCAGCCAGAATGACCCATATCGGGACAGGGAGGTTGTTTGGATCCACTGCCGTGCCAAAATATCCGATACTGAAAAGGAGCGGGGTGATGATACCAATTGTTTTCTGGGCATCGTTGGTCCCGTGGCTGAAACTGTAGGCAGCGGCAGAGAAGAGCTGCAGTCTCCTGAAATGGCGTTCAGCAACCATCCGCTGGGCACCTTTTGATATCCAGAGGACGCACGACATGAACAAGAATGCCACGATGAACCCGATGATGGGAGAGAGTACCATGAAGAGGATCACGGTGTCGATGGTTCCCATCTTGATCGCCGCCAATCCGCCCGCAGAGATACCTGCCCCAGCGAGAGCCCCGATCAGCGCGTGAGAAGAGGAGGTCGGAAGACCGGAATACCAGGTGATCAGGTTCCACCCGATCGCACCAAAGAGGGCGGCAAGGATGATATACGGGACGATCACGGGGGTAACATACCCGAGATTGATGATCTTGCTGATGGTGCTTGCGACCGCAACCCCGAAGAAGAAGGCCGCGATGAAGTTAAAAAAAGCGGCGAACACCACCGCCCTCTGCGGGGAAAGAACCTTCGTGGAGATGACGGTTGATATCGAGTTGGCCGAGTCATGGAATCCGTTCGTAAAATCGAATATCAGGGCGATGAGGATGATGATCGCGATAATATCCGGAGTCGGGACCAGCATGGATCAGCACGCTCCCGGCACCACAGGAATAAGAACCACACCGGCAATTCGTCCCATGGCTTTCATCGGCAGGTGCCACCTCGTCAGGAATGCCGGATTGCAAGGTCGGAAAGGATGTTTGCCACGTCCTCGCACTTGTCGGTCGCAATCTCCAGGTATTCGTAGATATCCTTGTACTTGATGATGTCGACGGCACCCTTTGTCTTGAAGAGATCTTTTATCGCATGGGCAAGGACGTCATCGGCGACGTTCTCAAGCCGGTTCACCTCGATGCAGCGCTTCTCGATCTGCATCGGGTCCTTGATCGACCGGATGCACTTGACCGCCTGCTCGATCTCGATCACCGAGAGCTGGATCAGCCTGATCAGCTCCCGCATGTACGAATCCACCTCGGTGATCTCGTAATAGTCCATCTTCCTTGTCGTCGAATCGATGTAATCGAGCACATCATCGAGCGATGAAGCAAGATGGGAGATCTCATCGGGCTGGAGGGGGGTGATGAAACTGATGTTCAGCTGCTCGTAGATCTCGTGGGTGATCTTGTCACCTTCATGCTCGAGCTGCTTGATCTGCTGGGCATAATTCTTCAGGTCCCCGAAATTGTCGGTGAGATCCACAAGCCGGTAGGACGCAAGCACCAGGACGGCAGATAAACGGTCGAAATGGTCAAAAAAGATTTCATCCTGCGGTATTATCCATTCCTTGAGGCCCACGAGTGATCGATGCTACATCATCCCACAGAGGTAAAAAAACTCCGATCTGAATTTGATAAGGCTGCCCGGGACCGAGCAGCGCAAACGAACAAAATGTGATGGACCGAGCGGGAATTGAACCCGCGGCCTCTTCCATGCCAAGGAAGCGATCTTCCTCTGATCTATCGGCCCGCTCCTAGTAATGTGGTCGCTCCTGGTTAAAAGAATTATTTATCGCGAGCCGGGTCGGCTGGAGCGCCAGCGCAATCCACTCCAGAGGAGTCCAGCCATCCCCGCTGCATCAGCGAACGCATGAGCCGTTCCCGTGCTGCAGAGAGCGGGGGGCGTTGCACGACCACTCCCTCCTTCAGGTAAGGAGAGAGGAGCGGGATTCCCTCCCCCGGCCCCGGCTGCCCGGCGGGGAGGAGGTGATGACGGCCATCCGGGAGCTCCCAGACCTGTTTCTCCCCGCTCTTCTTGCCCCGCTTTGCGGAGGGGGTGCCCCCGATTGAGACGATATCCAGGGCAAAGTCGACTACCGGGGCATTGGCAATCGTTCCGCCCACCCCGAACGCATCCACGAGATCCCGGTAGGCGATGATGTCATCGCGGGTCACCCCCCCGGAAAGGACCATCTTCACTTCGCGATACCCTGCAGCGTCAAGCTCCCACCTGACCTCTTCGATGATCGCCCGCATGTTCCCCCTCCTCGACCGGGGGGTATCCAGCCGCACTCCCTGCGCCCCTGATCGTGCCCCTGCAAGCGATTCCATCTTCTCGTCGCAGAACGTGTCACAGAGGAAGATCCGGGGGACATCCGGGTCGGCATACCGGTCAAAGGCAATGAATGCCTCGTTCGGGGAGGAGTAGCACATCACAAAGGAGTGGGGCATCGTGCCGGAGAGCGGGATCTCAGGGGGAGCGGTAGTATTCGAGACCGCGTCAACCCCTCCTACCCATGCGGCGCGTTCGACCATCGTGGCGATGGCCGGGTGCTGTCTCCGGGAGCCAAAGGAGTAGATCGCTCTCCCCCCGGAGATACACCGGAGCGAAGCGGCAGCGGTAGCTATACCGGAAGCATGGCAGAGGAATCCCAGTATCGCAGTTTCGTACCGGATGAAATCCTGGTAGTGCCCTTCGATCCTGAGCACTGGTTCTCCGGGATAGAAGATCGATCCCTCGTCCATTGAGTCGAGGCAGATCGGAATTCCCTCGAGTAGGGTGATGACATCATCGAGCCCGCAGAAGACCGCAAAGCCGTCAGGGAGCGAGGATGCGGTCACCTCCATGGCCACCCGGGGATTTTTACCGGACTTGCGGAGGATCTCTTCGGTCCTGACAAAATAGATATCGGTGCATTGACCGCGCCTGATCGCGTCATCATCAACGATGGCAAACCTGCCCATGGAGAGGAGATCTGGAAGAGGGGGCTGATACAGCTTCCGGGACAGCCCTCCTGCGAAAAGACCGAAAATGATACATTCTGAATGCATCCTCACTATACTGACAACAGGTGAGTCGACGATGCTAGGAATTATCGGGGGCACAAGTCTCCTTTTTACCCGATTGCCTGACCTTGAACCAAGGGTGGTTTATACCCCGTTTGGAAATTCTGAAGTGCTTTGCGGTGAGTATGCACTGCTGATGCGGCACCAGCGGAACAAGCCCCCGCACCGGATCAATTTCCGGTCCCATCTTGCAGCGCTTGCCCTCAGCGGGGTCACGCACCTTGTCTCCATCGGGTCGGCAGGGACCCTGAAGCAGGAGATCCCTGAAGGATCCGTGGTGATCCCCTCCGATTACATGAGCATGGCACCCATCCCCTCCTTCCATGACCATGCAATCCATCATGTCCTCCCGGAGTTCTCTCCCGGCTTGTCCCGGCAGCTTGCAGCGCTCATCCCGGAAGCCCGGCACGGCGGGATCTATGTGCAGACCCCGGGACCACGCCTGGAGACCAGGGCCGAGGTTCGTGCCCTCGCTGCCGGTGCTGACCTGGTCGGCATGACCGTGGCGTCAGAAGCCACCCTTGCCCGGGAGCTCGGGATGGAGGTTGCAGCGCTCTGCACCGTGGATAACTATGCCCATGGGATCGCCGATGAGAGCCCGACCTATGAGCATCTCCTGAAACGGTCCGAGGAATGCAAGGACCGGACCGGAGACATGGTCAAGCGGATTATTGCGGGGCTGGCATGATGGGAGTACCACCTGAAGGGTTCCCTGATAAGCCGGGCTCGCTCCTGATCAGGGGAGCGCTCACAGAAAGGGGACCGGTTGACGTCTGCATCAGCAGGGAGGGATTCATCGTCGCCGCAGGACCGGATGCCGGCCGGACCTTCAGGGGCGAGGCGGACTCCGTCATCGAAGGAACAGGCAGGGTTCTCCTCCCCGGTCTTGTCAATACCCATACCCATGCTGCCATGACCCTGCTCCGAGGCTACGCCGATGACATGCCCCTGCAGCAGTGGCTCTCTGAAAAGATCTGGCCGCTGGAATCCCATCTCACCGGGGACGATGTCTACTGGGGAACGCGGCTTGCCTGCCTCGAGATGATCAAAACCGGCACCACAGCGTTCCATGACATGTACTTCTTTATGGAGGACGCTGCCCGGGCGGTAGAAGCAGCCGGGATACGGGCAGTGCTGACCTATGGGTTCATCGATCTTTTCAGCGAGGAGAGACGGGAGCAGGAGATCCGGGCAACCGAACGGTTTGTCGGTCATATCAAGGCCCTGGGAAATCCGCACATAAAGGCGTCGGTCGGGCCGCATGCCGTCTACACGGTCTCACAGGAAGG
>JAKLGZ010000041.1 GCA_022710385.1 Methanoregula sp. | reverse complement strand
GTCAGTCCGCTTGTCATCACCAATCTGACCCCGGGCGAACATCAGTTGAGGACCAGTAAAGCCGGGTATCGCGAAACCATCTCCACGCTGACGGTCGGGAGCGACAAACGGGACGGTATCCATGTCATCCGTATCGGGGATGATGGTGAAGGAGAAGTGCTCAATACTACCTATATCGGTCATGATGATATCCAGAACCTCGACTTTTTCATGGTTGAGTCTCCCCATGGTCTTTCAACATTTGGCCTTGCCTCACTCTCCAGATCAGGGAGTATCTTCCAGATGTTCTATCTGTTACTGTCCGGGATTGTCAAAGGCGGGAGCAGTGGTTTCGGAGGAGGGGGTAACAATCCCGATGGAGTAAATAGGCCTGCCACTACTGCTACCCCTGTTCCCACAGAGATACCTGGAACACCACTGACTCTCCTTCCAACGATACCATCCACAGGAATCACCAGCTCACCGACTACCTCTCAACCAACCACAACAGGTACAACTCCACCTCTGCCGGAACCTCCCTCTCCCACCAGTACGGGCTCGAACTTTCCTCCTGATATTGGACCAGCAATGGCTCTATTAAGGAACCTGGCTGTCGTTGCTGTCGTTGCTCTCATTACGGTTATCTTCTATTTCAGGTGGAAAAAAAGCGGAGAATAATCCTGAATTCAATATTTTATCTGCTCACGGGCTTCTCTTCTAGCTTACTGATTAATTTTTCCAGATTAGAAAAAAGAAAATCTTTTGGAAAAAATGATCTATGTCGGAGGAATCAGCTACCGTCCCATAAATTGGAACTCGAAAAGATGATTGAGAACCTAACTCTCCTGAATTGAAAGGTACCCTATTATACGAAAGGATCCCTTTTCATATTTTTTTCAAAATTGAAATTGTGATATCCCGAATTATGTTTACACATAGAACCACTCCTGGATATCACCGAGGATACGCTCTGGAGGCAGACGATACCAGAATGCATTATAAGGCTCATTATAATTAAGACTCGAATGGGGTTTGATCTCATTATGCCAGACTCCAATTTCATCGACTGACCGAAATTTTTTGATGCTCCTCTCCACTTCTCCGTAGAACCGTTCAATCTTGCCATTTGTCTGAGGATGCTTGACCCTGGCGACGATATGCTTGATTCCATGCTGATCGAGGAACTCCTTGAAGGTATGCTGTGCTACCTCACGCTCGCGTGCAGAAAAAAATTGTGTGTCGTGGTCGGTGAGAATCTCCCGGGGGATCCCATACCGTCCAAATCCCATTTCCAGGACAAGGATAGTATTCTTGGTGGTGGGAGAATCGAAGAGACCGTGACAGGTGACCAGCCGGGATGAGTCATCCATGAATACGATCAGCCATTTCTTCTCACTATCGATTATCCCTCTTTCCAGTCACCCTGCCAGAGAGACATGGAATGCTCCTGCTCGAGTAGGTCCCATTACCTCTGTTTTCTCTTTCTCATATTCACTTCGAAACACGCGTGACCAAGCAGGACTCGATAAATGGTGTTATTAGGGATATGTATCCCATGGACCTCTTCTATCTTCTATCAAGATGCACGGGGCCAATCCTGTAATCATGATATCTCTCGAGGATGAGAAATCGGGTCTCTTCATGGATGTCTTTCGATTTTCGTCCAGGTCGATGAAGAACAGGAATGATTCCTGAGTGGTTATAGCGTTTGATGATGTGGTGAATCCATTGCCGGCTCACTCCAAAATAATTCGCTATCTCGGGGATTGGCTTCTTTTTTTGCAATTGTTTGACAATTCGCTCAATATCCCGATTGATTAATTTCTGCACACATTCGTCTGTGTTTGGTGTAACGTTATTTCGGGATACTACACCCGAAATATGGCTTGCATACCTTTAAATAACGCCTCATTGAAGCTTCACCATAACCACGGGTTACTACCGGCATCCTATGTGGGGTAGCGGGATGACGGAACGGAATATCACCCTAGAACTATTGCGATCAGTGCTCCTGTGGTGATGCAGTAATAAATAGGAAGAGGTTATTCGGGATGGTAGTAAACGAGAAGTGTAGAATCAAGAGCCTGAAAAAAGCAGAAGATCCACGATGTGGAGCGACCATCTGTGGAACAAGGGCAGTTGCGGGATGGGTTGACCAGGGAATAGTAATAGATACTTCTATGAAGTATGATGAAGCAATCCAGGGATGCTGTGATGACTGTTATTTTATTGCAGCTCTCTCATCTGTCGCATGGTGTGCACCTCAGGAATTGTCGATCTATCCCAAATACTATTTCAATGGAGTGGAGACAACCCTGAAGACAAGGAACAGACCGGTAGATGCCGATGGCAAACCTATCTTTGCCCAAATCCCGCCATCGGGAGAGATCTGGGCTTTGCTGTATGAAGTGGCATATGCAAAATGGAGGGGGGGAAACGTTTCCGACCAGCCTGATATCGGATCCTCAATAGGGGGCGGCATCAATGGTGGGGGATCCGGGTTCCAGGCGCTGAAGGAGATAACGGGATGGACGAAGCCTGCCAATGCAGAGTTCACGGAAAGCCAAACGACTGATCAGATCTGGGATAAAATACAGTGGGTAAATCTATCACTGCAGTTGGGCCGTTACGAAACGTACAGAACTCAGTACCCTTCGTTTGCCGAGACCAAGTCAACTCTTTCCGGCATTACCGGGATCTATAGGGATCATACGTACTCCCTCTTTGGAAAAATCTATGATAGAACCACCAGAGCGAAGTATATCGTGTTAAGAAATCCCCTTGCCGGTCAGGCTCCCCAGCCCGATGCAAACACCCTTCAGGTAGGTCACCTGAACTTCTTTGGTGTGATTCTTGATCCTATGATTAAAAAGGGTGCTTTTGCCATAGAGATAGGAACATTCAAGGAATACTTTGCGAGGTATGGTTCAGTGACACCATAATGATCTTGTCATTTGAGGCAGGTGAAAGCATAATCCGAAAAAGGGAACAGGGGTGATGTATGAGGATATTGGTCATGGCAATCTTCATCATTTTTGTAATTCTCCTTATGATGGTTCAGATTTCTGTCGCAGAGAACGAGATACCCAGCTATACGGACGGGCATCTAGTAGATAACTCATCGGGTAGCTCCTCTCCAGTAATCACTGTCAGTGGTTCAACAGAACAGATGAATTCCACACGCCTCAATGATGAGAATATGCTCTCTTCCCCTTCCGTGTATATGAACCGCACTGAATCCATCCTGACAGTCGGTACCTGGGGCAGTGATCAGGAAAACGCTGCAATCTGGGAAGATCGGGTCGTATGGGCTGACAGGCGTGAGTACATTGAAGAGCATGGGTATTACCAGTATGATATCTACCTCTACAACCTTACCACCGGGCAGGAGATCCGCCTCACTTCGACCCCAAGTAATGAGCTTGAACCTGACATCTGGGGCGATTCTGTCGTCTGGCAGGTTCAGGCATGGAATGAGAACAGCAGCGAGATCCATCAGCTCGATCTTTCGAGCGGCCTGGATCGCCGCATCACCGATGATGCGGTGAACCAGGTCAAGCCCCGGGTCTGGGGCGGCTGGATCGTCTGGCAGAATGGTGAAGATTGGGACACGGAATGGGGGGTGAGCCTCTATAACTGCACGAACAGTACGACCATATCCCTCGGGTCCATCCTGGCACGTTCTCCCTCCCTTTGGGATGACAGGGTTGTGTGGGTAGACAGCCTGGCCGGCGATGATTGGGATCTCTTCCTCTACAATAGTACGACCGGCGAGCAGGTGAAGATCAAAACAGAGCCATCAATTTATTCCAGACCATCCGTATGGGGAGAAAGGATTGCCTGGCAGGATTATGAGGGAGGGATTTCCCGGATTAACCTGTATAACAGCACATCGGGAAACAGAACCGCGGTGACGGATGAGGAAATACCGCGGAAAGATCCGGCACTGAGCGGGGACCTCCTTGTCTACATGACCCAAACAGAAGCTGGTGAGGATGTCTCTCTTTTTGATCTCCGTACATTTGAGGAAACTGTCCTGTCCACTGATAGCGCCGGATCGGTCAAGAAAAACCCGGACATCTGGGGTAATCACATTGTCTGGACAGACTGGAGAAACGGGGATGCCGATATCTATCTCTCTACGATCGGCACATCCCGTCCCCCCCTCAGTGCCGGCTTTACAGAGAACACCTCGCTGGGGGAGCCACCACTGACAGTTGCATTCAACGATGTCACTACCGGAGAGGTTACAGGCTGGCTATGGGATTTCGGGGATGGCACTTCGTCTGCTGAACAGAACCCGGTTCATGCATATTCGTCAGCCGGCACCTATTCGGTCACTCTTACTGTTCATAATGACTGCCAGAGAGACGCTATCAGAGAACAGGGTCTCATCACTGTCGGGACTCCGCCAATCGCCAACTTCACTGCCGGGCCGGTGAACGGACCTGTTCCCCTTACGGTCACGTTCCAGGACACCTCTACAGGAACTCCTGTTCAGTGGCGATGGGATTTTGGCGATAATACCTCCTCTGCAGAACAGAATCCGATGCATACCTACGCCGATCCAGGGATATATCCTGTGAATCTCACAGTAACAAACATCTTTGGTGTTTCTTCGATCGAGAGGGAGGATCTGATTGTGGTAACGGATGCCTCTTCTGAACTATGCCTCATCCCTTCAGATGGAATCACCACCACTTCCGGGGATGTCACCTGGATTGTATTCAACCTTACCTCTCCCGGCAACTGGACGTTTGTACCGGAGGTAGATCCCTTAAGAATCGTCTATGCCCCTCCAGCAGAGGACAACATCGACGAAATTGAATTCATCGCTGCAGATGAAACTGGTTTTACCCTTCAGGACTCTGGTCTGCTATCAGGCAACCTCTCAAAAGCGATTGTGAGAAGCACCGCGATTCATCCGGGGCATTTCAGCCCTGCTGTGGGGAATTCCAGCGTGTTCGATTTTACTGCCACATTCAATGACTATCCTGCCGGAGGAGAGATACGGGTGGTTTCCTGGGAAGGAGTGACTCCCGAAGATTACCTGAAATTCGATCAAATCGCAAGCGAAGGTCATTATAACATGATTCAGGGGCTTGCTTATACTGTTCGTTTTCACGATAAGAATCTTACAAATCTGCAGAATTCTTCTTTTATTTTCGGAATCAGCTCTGACTGGGTCCAGGAATTTGGATGGAGTGACGACCGGGATATCGAAATTGCGACAAATGTCTCTGATGCCATGATATTCATTGATGGTACCTATATGGGGGTCAGTCCGCTTGTCATCACCAATCTGACCCCGGGCGAACATCAGTTGAGGACCAGTAAAGCCGGGTATCGCGAAACTATCTCCACGCTGACAGTCGGGAGCGACAAAAGGGATAGTATCCATGTCATCCGTATCGGGGATGATGGTTCAGGAGAAGTGCTTAATACTACCTTTATCGGTCATGATGATAACCAGAGCCTCGACTATTTCATGGCCGATTCACCGAACGGGCTCTCTACGTTCGGCCTTGCCTCACTCTCCAGATCAGGGAGCATCTTCCAGATGCTGTACCTCACTATATCGAGTTATGTAAACCCACAGAGCGGGAGTGCGGCGGTCGGGGGAGGTGGCGGTGGAGGAGGCACCTATAGCGGAGTCGCAGGGTTGGGCACTTCCGCCACTCCGGTCGCAACACCGACCCCTGACGCAACACTGACCCCCCGTCCAACGATAACCTCTGCCGAACCCACCAGCTCGCCGAACGCCCCACCATCAACTGTTACGGATACATATCCACCTACGCAGGAAACATTCACATCGCCCAACATCACTGGCCAGGCCTCCCCTCCCGTTACGGGAACGGCAATGATCCTTGTCCGGAATCTGGCCGTCGTCGCAGTAGTGGCTCTCGTTACCGTCATCTTCTACTTCAGGTGGAAGAAGCAGTAAGAGTGCGATCATCTTTTTTACACCGAACCTGCATCTCCGGTTGGAAGATCCAAAGCCATTTGTCTTCCCCCGTCTGACATGTACGAGGGCTCGTATCACCCACGTTTCTCTTCGCCTGACGATACTACCGGCACCTCAGCACCGGGGAAAATCACGGATACAAAGATATATCATCTTTTTTCCGAAGTACTGATTAAAATGAGAGCTGCTCCAGGTATTCTCATCGTCACCACCGCGAGCAGAACGGGAGAGAACAGCTGTGAAAGGGAGACGACCCCTGCAGGGGACAGGAGCGGTATGAATGCCCCGTCTTCTCTTCCGCCCCGGCAGATTACCTGACGTGAGGGAACTCGAACAGAAGGGGGACACAGACCGTCTCATCTCACTCCTTAATCATCATGACTTCGATGTGCAGACACAGGCAGCAGCTGCTCTTGAACGAACCAAGGGTGATCTGGTTATTGGGAAACTGATCAACGCCCTTGATACCCCTGACCGGAAAATGCGGATCGGAATCGTCGAAATTCTCTCCAACCTCCATGATCCACGGGCTGTTCCGGGGCTTCTCACTCTGCTCTCACGCGATGAGAGCAATGAAGTCAGATGGGCATCTGCCATCGCACTAGGAGAGATCGGTGATCCTGCTGCCAAGGACGGGTTGGTCACCGCCCTGAGCGAACCTGACAAGTATGTCCGGTACGGTGCTGCTCTCTCCCTCGAAAAGAACGGCTGGACTCCTCCAGATCCTGAGGGAAGGGTGTATTTCCTTGCTGCCGCCCAGCGATGGGAGGATATTCCCGGTCCTGATATGGTTCCGGTCAGGCCGCTCATCCATCATCTCAGTGACGCTGATCCCGCTGTAAGAGCCAATGTAGTAAAAATCCTCGGTGAGCTGCACGATCCCGCCGCCAGGGCAGCATGTGACCTTGTCCTCCGTGACATCACCAGTACCGTCCGGAAGGAGGCTCTCAGGGCGTTTCCGAAATGCAACATCCCGCTCATGCACCTTCCCCGGGGGATTTCAAAGAGGAGAAGGCAAAGGAGCGCGTTTGCGGCCATGGTCCTGAATTTTTTCTGTATCGGTCTTGGCTACAACTACCTGGGAAGGTGGTGGGGATTCCTGGTATTCCAGGTGAACGTCACGGCTATCCTGACCATGAGCCTGTTCGTTCCCTCCTACGTTTCCTATCTCACCTCCTGGGCGATCTCTGCACCTTTTGCACTCCACACCTATACCTATGTGAAGGGGATGCCTGATTTATGAGCGGTGATCGTCTGAGGAAAAACCCCGCTTCCCCCTCCATCTCATGCGAACGATCGCCCTTTTGGAGGGGGTAGTACATGGCAGCAGTCTTTGGAGGAGAACCTGACATCGATGCCATGCGGGAGGAGAAGGATTTTCGCGGGCTGATCACGGCTCTCAGGCACGACAAACTCGATATCCAGTGGCATGCCTCGAGTGCTCTTGCCTCTCTCGGGGATGAAGCGGTAGATCATCTCCTGTCAGCCCTGAATGCCCGGAACAAGGATGTCCGTCTCGGGATCATCGAAGCATTGGGCGAGATCCGGAATCTCCGGGCTGTCGGGCCCCTGATCGGGCTTCTTCAGGACAAAGACAATGAAGTGAGGTGGGAGGCTGCGCTCGCCCTTGGTGAGATGGCCGATCCCCTGGCTCTTGGCCCCCTTGAGGATGCCTTGCGGGATCCTGACCGGTACGTCCGTTATGGATCTGCACTGGCGCTCGAAAAGATGGGATGGTCCCCGGACACCCCGGAGCGGTTTGCCTTCCTCCTCGCCGGAAAACAGGAGTGGGATGCGCTTGCCGAGATGGGGAGGAATGCGGTATCCTCCCTTGACATCGCTGCAAAAGACAATGACAGCTCTGTCCGGTTGATGGCGGTCAGGACCCTTGGCAGAATCGGAGATGAGAAGGCCATCCCCCTTCTTTACCGTGCACTCCGTGACCCTGATGAAAAAGTCCGGTGGGAAGCAGTCATGGCGTCGCAGAAATGCGGTATCTCAGCCCAGTACCTCCCAAGGGCCCTCGCACGGCGGCCACGGACCAGGAAGAATCCGAACATTGCGGCATTCCTCAACTTTGTCCTCCCGGGGATAGGCTATTTTTATATCGGGAAGTGGTGGGGAGTGTTAATCTTCCAGATCGATACCTATGCAACCTTATTGCTGTCAACTGAGTTGGGGCTTCTCAACGCCCTTGATTATCTCCTGCCACTCTATGGTATCGCAGCGTTGCATGCCTGGTATATTGCCCGGCAGATGCCGGACCTTTGAGCATATCCCGCACTGGCTGATACCCGGGGCTTTCAGGTCAGTCGGAGAGAGAGAACAGGGAAGGGAGCCCTTGCCCTGAAGGGAATCGCCGCGAAAAAACGGGAGTGGCTCTTTTCCAGCGATTCATTCACCAATAAATTCTTTCAATTTTTCAACCAGATAGGCATGAGCCTCTTCCAGGTTTTCGCGTTTCCCCCGAAACGCAAGAAGCTCCCGTTCATCTCCTTCCATATTGGCAAAATAAAGGCGCTCTTTCCGTTCCACCACTGCAACGTCAAATTTTTTGGCGATCTCGATGATCAGCTTGCTGGGGACGCCGGGGGGGATCAGGAGATCAAACAGTTCGGTTTGTGCCTCTTCTCCAGTTGCGTCCATTTGTGAATTATCCTCAGACATATCCTGATACCTCTACTTTCCTGCTTTTATCCGTCTTGCCATGATACAGGGGCCGCCCCTGACCCCTCCGATTGGATTCTTGGGCTTGCCGAGCGAATTCATGCATCGCCCCATCAGGGCAGCTCCCCGGGCAAGACCGTCATCGACAAAGACCAGGTGGTCATTTGGATCGGTGAAGAGTTTTCTCTCTGTTATCCCTTCAAGGATGTATTCGGGTTTCCTGCCGGATATGGCTGCCCTGCCGGTAAATCCGATGGAGGAATTCGGCAGGACGAGCCCCTCTTCCTGTGCCACATCCACAAGCCTCAGGGCCATCTCAGCGCAGACGTGATCGATCACATCATTCAGGAAGCTCAGACTGTAATTCCGGTAGATCTCAGCGCCGATGGCCTGAAGATCACCAAGGGCATCGCCATTCTCGCCTGCATCACACCCGATGAGTGCAACTCCGGAGTCTTTTGCCACGTCGGCATAGACAGGAACCCTGCCAAATCTCCTCCGTTCAGGAGGAACAATCCGGATGTCGATGAACTCATGGCACTTTTTGACATACCCCATGACCTTATCGCCCTGGCCTTTCAGGGAGAACTCCGCAATCTTGCTCCGGTCCCCGAATACATCAAGGGCTGTTCCGGTCTTTGGATCCACCAGCCCGGATCCTTTCACTATCGCATCCGGGATCGCCCCTGCCAGGCCGCAGAAGTTCCCGATCGTCTTGGCAAACGGGTTGGGATCGTCCTTTGCCACATCGCTCGTGATCCGGCCGTCCAGGGTCGTCCCAAAGTCGATCGAGATGCAGGGATTCCGGAAGTCCACCGGTGTCCACATCGCTCCCTCCTTGATCCCTGCCATGGCAAGCTCACCCTCCATCTCGTTTGCGACCATCTCGACGCCAGTACTGCCCACGGGGGGTATCACCCCTGCTACAGCCCCGATAAAGACTACCTTATCCGCATAGGAGTACGGCTGGAGTTTCTGGGGCTGGTTGGCTTTTGCCATGGGGGGGGTCATCTTTCTTGGCGGCACCCCTGCATTGAGGCAGCCATTGGCGAGAGCAAGGACGAAGGTCCCCACCTGATCGGGAGAGTCCATCGCTGCAACAACCCCGGTGCTGCGGACGACGAAATCCAGGTCTTTCTGGATATCGAGGTGCACCTCCCGGTGGCACTGGATGAGGGTGTCCCTCACCAGATCGGTGACCGACTCCTTGGTGAGTTGTGTCCCATCCAGGGTCTCCCCAAAGATCTCCTCACCGGGTTTGGGTTTTCTCACATCCCGGCTCATCTTCACAGTCTTGTTGATCACGTAGCTCATGCCGGTCTCAAGATTTACCCCGGTAAGAATGCACTTTGTCGTTGTGTTGCCCATTTCGACAGAGGCCACAATAAAATAAGGCTTCACCTTGAACTCGGGAATATAAATGCCCGGACCATGGCTGATTGACGGAGGAGGGGGGCTCTCCACAATATGTGGGCGGGGTTTAAAAAAACGATCCAAAAAACGGGCACACATATACACGATGTAAGACTCTGCTCCCTTATATCTTTCGATTTTAATAGCGTATCGTCGGAATTGCGCGGGAGCGACGAGTATCAGGATCCGGCAGGTCCGGTGCCCGTGCTTATTTTTAATACTGATGCACCCAATAAGGAAGAGAAGGCCATGAGAATCCGGATGCTCATAGCGGTCGTCGTGGTGATCATACTGCTTCTCATCGTTATTGCCCTCGTTGCCGGAGCCCTGCTCCTCTCGACGGGGTATCCTCCCGGCGGGGAGAATTCCGGACTCTCCGGTATGGTCTCTTCTCTTGAATCCCTGTTCGGAGAGATCAGTACCGGGATTGCAGACTGGATGGATTACTTCGTGAACCTGCTGGCAGGATGAAGCAGTCTCACCGGTCGGGTCGGTTCCCTGCTCTCTCTTCTGCCATCGCGATGATCTGTTCTGCCAGCCGGGATACGGCCTTTCGTGCCACTGATCCTTCCTTGACCGATCCTACTGGCAATCCGGATATCTCCGCGGCCTCGATCTCCGGGTCTTCGGGGATGAGAGCGAACGGTTCCCAGGCAATGACCGAGGCATCAGTTCCCTTGAAACGATTGATCACAAGGAATACCGGAACCGGGGAGAGGCCAAGCGACCGAGCCATGTCACGGATACGCACCGCGGTTCGCATCCCCCGGGTGCCAGGATCACTCAGGATGACAATGATATCAGGCTGCCCGATGGTCCCCCTGCTCAGGTGCTCCATCCCGGCCTCGTTGTCGATCACGATGAAGCGGTAATCCCTGCGGAGAAGGGTCATGCAGGTCTTCAGGAGATCGTTTGCAAAGCAGTAGCAGCCCGATCCTTCAGGCCTCCCCATCGCGACCAGATCAAATCCCTTCTCCTCAACAAGCGCTCTCCTGAAACAGAGTTCGATGTAATCGTTTCGTGCCATCCCGGGAGGAATGTTCCTTCTGAATTCGGTCTCCCGCATGCACCCGAGGGTTTCGTGGAGCTGGACGCCGAGTGCTTCATGGAGATTGGCGTTTGGATCGGCATCAACCGCAAGCACGGGGGTCCTGCCGGCATCTACGAGTGCCCGCACCAGGAGTGCAGAAAGGGTGGTCTTTCCTGTACCTCCTTTCCCTGATAGTGCGATGGAAAAAGGTCTCACCCTGACCACTCCTCCCTGATCTGTTCCGACAGAGCAGCAGCCGCTCTCATGATTTCGACTGATGCGGCGGTATCACCGGCCTGGATGCCGCAGGTCGGCGTGATGACCGATTGCCGGAAGAACAGGTCGGGGGAACAGAATTCGGTGATCTGTTCCCTGATCTCCAAGAACCGCCGGTACAATTCTGCCTGGGTGACAGCCCTGAACTCCTGTACCTGTGC
This sequence comes from Methanoregula sp., assembly GCA_022710385.1. GTDB lineage: Archaea > Halobacteriota > Methanomicrobia > Methanomicrobiales > Methanospirillaceae > UBA9949. Next base: position 1,694 of record JAKLGZ010000041.1, on the reverse strand, counting down.
AGGGACGAGTCCCCAAGCGACCACACCTCCCCGTTCCAGGTAGGCAACGATATCCTCCATGAACAGGAGGAACTCACGGATGCCTGTGTATGCATCAAACGAGAGGAACGCGGGGTCCAGGCTGATCACGTAAGCCCAGTCCGTGTTCGAACAACAGTGGATCCCAAGACCTCCTTCTACCATCCCGGCGATATCCTGCCACCCGGCGCTGACCGTCTCCTGCTGTACGGGAACGACGGTGGAACCAAGCGATGCGAAGTAGGGTTCGTTCACTACCACCAGGGTCTGTTTCACCCCGGAAAACCTGGCCATCGCCTCTTCGCACCAGCGGGCCCGGAGTGCGATCATCTTTGGGAGGATATCCGCATACTGGTCATCATAGGCGAGGGGACGGCGTTCTGCGTCCACGACCTGCATCCCGAAGGTGACCGGGCCGGTGACCTGGCACTTGAGGATCCGTGATCCTGAAAAGTCCCGGCCGGACATCTCTGCAAACCCGGATGCATATTCCGGTGTCAGGGCGTAGGGAGCGGTATTTTTTTCGATGAAATCAAGGTAGATCTGCTCCATCTCTCCCGGGATGTCTCTTGCCTGGTCGATACCGAGTCGTCCCTCCCTGATCACTTCCCCCGGAAGTCTCCCTGAATCACAGAAGACGATGGATTCGAGCAGCCCATGGTTGGGAAGCGTAGGAATGTAGGGAAATTCGGGGAATAGTGCGAGGACGGCATCGCAGGCTTCCCGCGGATCGGTATGCGGGAGGGCTCCTACCCCGGTTGCCAGGCTATCAGGGGGAGCGATCCAGCTGCTCATGACTGCTCCCGCAGGATCCGGCACTGGTCGAGCATCTTTTCCACGCCGGGGAAGAGGGAGAGATCGGTGTGGGGCAGAAAACAGCTCCCGGTGTATTCATCCATGAAGGTGGGATCGGCATTCAGCTCGATATAGGCGATCTTCCGGGCGATCTCATCGATCACCCTCTTCTTCCTGCGGTTCAGGAGGGCAATATTGGCGCCGGCTATCGCCCCGTTCCCTATCGTGGTCACCCGTTCCACCGGGATCTCGGGGATCAGGCCAATGGTGATGGCATGGTCCTTGTTGATATAATTACCAAATGCCCCGGAGAAGTAAATCCGGGCGATCTCCTCCCGTCCGATCCCGGCCTGGTTCATCAGGGTCTGGCAGGCAGCGAGGATGGATGCCTTGCTCATGATCAGGGCTTTGATATCATTCTCCGTGATGACGATATCCTTTCCTATCGCAGTCTCGTCCTTCCAGGCAACGACGAATTCGGGTACCTGGCGGCCCTGCCTGATCCGTTCATGGGCGATGGCGGTATTGATCCGTCCGGTCCGATCGATGATACAGGATCTGAGCAGCTCGGCGAGGAGATCGATCAGCCCTGACCCGCACAACCCCCTCGGTTGCTGGTTCCTGATGGTGCGAAAGGAGGGTTTCAGGGTCCGGAGGTCGAGGCTCACCTGCTCGATCGCACCCGGGTTGGCTCTCATCCCGAACAGTACTTCACCCCCTTCAAGCGCCGGTCCGGCAGCCCCGGCGCAGGCGAACATCCAGTCCCGGTTGCCGAGCACGACCTCAAAGTTGGTACCGATATCGATCAGGAGCGAAATATCATTCGACTCTGCCATCCCCGATGCGAGGATATCGGCGATGATGTCCCCGCCGATGAAATC
>JAKLGZ010000040.1 GCA_022710385.1 Methanoregula sp. | reverse complement strand
CCTCCGGAGAAAAGGATGTAGGTGAGGGCAATGACCCCGACAGCCTGGGCTATCCAGGGATCGTTAAAGTAGATACCGCCGGGACCCTCCGACCCGGCAAGCATCCCCACCAGAAGAAATATCAGGAGAGCCGGGACGCCAAGCCTTCCGGACACCTTGTTGGCAAGGATACTGACCAGGATCAGTACCGCGATGACAAGGAGGATGTATTCAATGGAGGGTTGCATCGGTCGTTCCTACCTCAGGAGATCTGGTGAGGGATACCGCATCCAGGCCTTTACACAGACTGGTACCGTCTTCCTCGCGTTTTATCCATCATTAGGTAAAGATCCTAAAAAAAGATGGTTATCAAGGGTAGGATAATTTGAGACAGAGACGGGTCGGATGTTTGTCCCTGCGCACCTGCCGTCCCGGTTCTCCGACGTTTGACAGTGGATAAAATATTCCCTGCTCTGCTGTGTCGCTCATTGCCGGCAGCGGTTCTCCCTTCCTGCTCCCGTATGACCCGCCGGCCCGGTTGGTGTCCGTCTCCAGACCTGCAGTTCGATCAGCTACACCGTCTGGGAGAGAAATCCTGCGGGAGTACCATGATACTCCTGTTGACAACCCCGGTGAACCGGGTCGATCCGTTGTTGTCTACATAGTAACACCGGGCTGAGAGGATGGGGAGCCCGGAGCCTTCCTGGATGAACGCAACGTACCAGCCATCATCAGCCGGTTCTGTTCTTATCGATAGGGGGGGCATACCCTCTGAGGGGAATGCTGAAAGATCCGGGTAGATGCTCTGGAGTATCCGAATCGCGTCCTTGTCATCGATCCCTCCCGTTCTTCCACAGGTCTCCCACCACGACCAAACCTCGGACCTGTCCGGTTTGAAATAATACAGGGAGCAGAGCCGGGGGGGATACCTCCCGGTCCGGTATCCCTCAAGGAGGAAGAGTGCCTCGTTCCCCACTGTTGAGGGCTCCTCCAACGGACAGTACGAGCTGAGCGGGGACACCACCGGGGCAGCAGGGATTTCTGAATCGATCTCCTGCATCAGCAGCTCTGCGTCATCACGCGTGATCCAGCCATCAGGGACAGAAAGGACCATGACCGGCAGGTGGGGACGCATCCGAAGGTCATCCAGAAAATCCAGGGGACGGTGGGTGCCAAAATAGCAGGAGTCCCCGTTCGAAAGGTATTCATCGCCACGACCGGCAAGGTGATCCAGACGGCAATTATCACCAGCCGGAGTGGGTGCAGCTCCTGAAGGGACTACCGTCCCAAGACCAGGATCGTTCGATACAGGGGAGGGAGCCATACACCCTGAGAGAAGCACCGCAGGGAGCAGGATAAGAATGAGAATCTCCAAGGAAACCAGGCCGGTATTTTGCGGGATATCAGGCATGAACGTACTGATCGCAAAAAAGTGGGAGAGCCAATCCAATAAAATAATACCGCCAGCAGGGCAATCTATTGAACCATGACTGGGACGGGACCAGGAAGGGGACAGAAGGCTCTCTCTCCCAGGGGCATGTCCTGATAAAATGGCATGATTCCCTCCGTAGACGCAGGCAGACCAGATGAAGAATGCCTGGTTCGGTGTCATATCAACAGCCGATGGCCGTCGTCCGGTCAAGGATAAAAGATGAAAATGCGAGCATTTCATTCGAACAGTCGATGAACGCTATCGATTAGAGCAGAACGTATGAAAATACCGGAGGCATTTTCATTCGAAAACGCATGCCCCTTCCATCTTCCTCTCCCGTCCTGCTGACGTATATCGGGGATATCACGATGCGCTCTATCAACACAATCAGATCCGGAGCCGGGCACCACCGAAAGGACACGCTCTTCCCGGAGAAAGGGGTGAGCGTCCCTGGCGGTAATTGACGTAGCGTTCCTGTCCAAGAATTTTTCGGGAAGGAAAATACTTGACGAGATAACATTCTCCGTGGAGAAGGGAGAGATATTCGGGTACCTTGGTCCGAACGGGGCCGGCAAGACCACCACCCTGCGGGTACTCCTCGGGCTGCTGTCACCCACATCCGGTTCGGCAACGGTGCTGGATGCCGATCTCGTAAAAGACGACGCAACGAGGAACCGGGTGGGGGTCCTGATGGAGAACAACGGCCTCTACGACCAGCTCACTGCCAGGGAGAACCTGGTGTATTATGCACGCCTGTATGAGGTGATCCGGCCGGCAGACCGGGTAACCGAGCTCCTGGAGTTCGTGGGTCTGACCGGCCGGGAAAAGGATCTCGTTGGGAATTTCTCTACGGGGATGAAGCGAAAACTGGGGATCGCCCGGGCTCTCCTGCACAGGCCGGAGATCCTCTTCCTCGATGAACCCACCTCGGGTCTCGATCCCGAAGCCCAGCACATGGTGAGAGAGCTCATCCTCCGGCTCTCCCAGGCAGAATCGATGACTGTTTTTCTGAACTCCCACAACCTTGACGAGGTGCAGCGGACCTGTTCCCGGGTGGCAATCCTGCACCAGGGGCGTATCCGCGCCCTTGACAGCGTCCGGCACCTCACTTCGGCAGGGAGGAAGACCGGTTTTTCAGTGACCCTTGCCGACCCGGGCCAGGCCGGCAAGGCGATGGACATCCTCTCCTCCCTGGAAGGGATCGACGAGGTCGCCCGGAACGAGAATGTCCTTGGGATAATGCTTGTGAGCGTCCCTCCCCACGAGATTGTGGCTGCACTCGTAGGAAACGGCATACGGGTGGAGGAGGCAAGGATCCAGAAGAGATCGCTCGAAGAGATCTACCTTGACGTGATGCGACAGGCAGAAGGGGGTGTAGCATGAGCAGGATCACGGTAGTGGCAGAAAAAGAGGTACGCCAGCTGTTCAAATCACGCAACGTCATGCTCTCTGCATTGATCTTTGTGGTGGTGTTCGGGATATTCACCATCCCGGCGGCGCTTGGGGGCATGGGAGAGGCAGGGAATGCGATGGATACCCTCGGCTTTTACCTTGTGCTCACCCTGGGCATCTTTATGGGCTATCTCTTCACCGCACAGGTTTTTCTCCGGGAGAAGCAGTCCGGTGTGATCGAGACCCTGCTCTGCACCCCTCTCTCCCTGAGGGAACTCTGGTCCGGTAAAGTAGCCGGGGTCACGATCCCTGCAACCCTCCTGACCTACTTCTCGGCAGCACTTATCACGGGAACCGCTACCATCTTTACCGGGGAAACCCTCCTCCCCTCGCTCCCGGTCCTCTTCCATATCATCATCGTCGTCCCGGCATTTATCGCTGCGACGAGTGGCCTGATAGGCTTCACGCAGTTCATGCTTGGCATGAGAGAGAACCAGATCCTCAACTTTGGCATCATTTTTGGCATCATATTCCTGATCACGTTCGTCCGTGAGCTTGCAGGCCCGGGATTTTCAGTGACGTGGGGGGTGGTGGCGGCAACGGGAGGGCTGGCCCTGCTGATCATCCTGGCCACCACCTGGCTGACCCGGTTCCTCTCCCGTGAGCGAATCATGGTCACCCTGCCGGAGTGAAGGAAGACTCCCCTGGATCCTCTCTATTTCCGATTCGTACTCATGCACGGAATCCTTCATAACGGTGAGAGACCCCGCTCATGACAAGTTTTGTTAAATCAGGAGGGTAGGGATAAAGGGAGGTCACCATCCGAAGAACCGGGAGATCCAGCCAGACTCCTTCCCATGGAAGATCGTTCCCCCTTCACTGGCCTTCCGGACATCCTCGACCGTGTAGAGGAGATCAGGGTAGTCTTTTCTGAGCAGGGCGGTCAGCTGCTCGAGATTTTTTCTCGGTACCACCATCAACAGCACGGCAACAGACGACGAGAACACCCCTGTCCCATCGAGCCGGGTGATGCCATATCCCATACCGGAAAGCCGGGTGATGAGAGGTTGGGGATCCTTTGCGCTGATGATCCGGACCACGACATCCCCGAGGCTGATCCGGTCCTCGATCTCCATGCCAATCACGGTCCCGATGCCATACCCGGCTATATAGGCGATAATGCCCCCGATATTGTCCAGGTTTGTCAGCACCAGCCCGGTGGAGAGGAGCCATATTGCGATCTTTCCCACCCCGATCCCGGCTGCGAGGTACTTGTGCCCCCGTGCAACATAGACCGTGCGGATCGTCTCGAGGCTGGTCTCGACTATCCGTGCAATGAAGATGGTAAGGGGCAGCATGAGTCCGGCAGGGATCATGGTATCGGTGGATTTGACTATTCCTCAATCCTGGTGGGTTCTTTACCGATATAGGCTTTATTACCGGTTTTTCCCGCGTGATGCAGAAAGGGTGCCCCGTATCCCTTTTTATAGGTATGCTTGCCTGCAACCGCCACAGTATTTACAGGGGTACCTTCCCCGGCACGGGCATCACCATTGCCTGATGGCAGGTTTCCTGCAGTGAGGACGGTATTGTTCATCACTATCCGGGCACCATGGCAGCCCCTGGAAAATGCTTTATAGTGCAGAGAGAAAGTTCTGGATACCGGTCCGACCGACACGGACTCTCATCATTACGGAAAATTAGCATGATACGAGTAAAAGACATCCCGATGGCCACCCGCTGGACGATGGCCACCAACGTGCTCACCAGGCTGGTGGTGGCCCTCGGCTATGAACCAGTGAGTGGCACAAAAGTTCCCTCCTTTCGGAACAGCATGTTCTCAGCCATGTCCCGCGAGATCCGTGCCATTGCAGACCGGTACGGGATGCCACGGGAGAACGCATCCGACCTTGTCCAGACCCTGGGGGCCATCTCGGTCATCTTGTTCGGACCGGAGTTCGAGACCCGTTATATCGAAGGATTTCCCGACGAGGCAGTGATCCGTCTGACCGGCTGCGCAATGTTCCGCGAGGAGCGTATGCGTGATGTCACGCATCACCAGGTAAGCAGCATCTGCCAGGCATACGTGGAGCATGCGATCCAGGGTCTCAATCCAGGATACACCATCACCGTCACCAAGGCCAGGTGCCGGGGCGATCCCTTCTGCGAGATGGTGATTGGAAAAAAGAGATAATCCACTTTTTCCGGACCGGGATGCTCCTTTCCTTCCGGATATCCCTCCACCAGGCCGACAAGTGAGAATGAATAAGGGTGGTTTTCCATTCCGCCTGTTCGGAAGCAAGGATGGCTGGATTTCACCTATCCTCGACTCAAGGTTCCGCTCATGGCGTCACCGTTGAAAAGAGAAAGGTTCCTCCAGCGACTGCACTTCTCTTCATGACTCCCGGGCAGAGGAACGGTTTTCAGCCTTCTGGTGGAGCCAGTCTTCAACCCAACCCATCACCGAGAGGACCGCCGGCATCACAAAGATAGCTCCGCAGAGTGAGAACCCGACCGCGATCAGCGTAGTATATCCGAAATTGCTGATGATCGGAAACGTGGCGAGGCAGAGTGCCGAGAACCCGCAGAAGGTTGCCAGGCCCGAGACCGTTATGGCAGTCCCAATCTTCTGGACACTCTCCTGAATCGCCGCCAGGTTGTCACCTAGACGTTCCTTCTCTTCGGCGTACCGCTCCATCACGAGGATGGTATATTCAGCGGCGACCCCGATCGTCATCGACCCGAGGGTCGCTGTCAGCGGAGTGTACGCGATATCGAGGAGATACATGGCAACCGCGTTCCACCCGACGATAAAGATGATCGGGATGAGAGGGGTGACGGCATGGAGATGACGATAGACGAGGACCAGGAAGAGGAAGACAAAGATGAATCCCAGGTAGGTCATGGCCTCTTTGGAATCGGCAAGCGATGATAACAGGGTGGTAAAGAGATCGAAACTGCCTATCGGGGCCACGCTGATCCCTGCCGGAGGTTCAAGGAAGGTGATGTCATCGATCATCTGCTGCTTCAAAGAGTCCATCTGCGTCATGTCCAGGTCGATCGTGCTGAATTTCACCACGCCTGACAGAGAACCACCCAGGTACTCGTTTTTCGTCTCCTCCGGAATAGAGGCGAATACTTCATCGAGGTCTGCCTGCGACTCAGGCAGGGAGCCCCCGTTATAGGAGAGGAGGAGGGTGACGATACTGCGTGCACCGGTCAGCTCCGGATGGCGGGAGAGTTCGTAGTCCTGGAATTTCTGGATCCACCGGATAGTGTCGAGATCGGTCCCGTACCCCCTGACGTAAAAATCCGCAGTGCTTGTCGAGCCGATGATGCGGGTAACCTTGTCAATATTGATCTTTGCCGGCATATCGCCAGGGACGAACGAGTCCTCGCTCGTCTGGATCGGGATGCACGGGTCAATCGCAAAACCGACACCGGCGACAATCCCGAGCAAGAGCAGGAGGGGCAGGGGGTTTTTGGCAATTTTCACTGAGACGCCGGTCAGGAACTCCCCATAGGAGAATGACTTTTTCTTTGGTTTCCCGTTGTTCCTGATGTCCATGGCAAAATCGCATGCATCGGTCCCGACCGCATAACAGGTCCCGGTTTTAGGCTGTTTCGGTTTGTACTTCAGCAGCAGGCACAGGGTCGGCACCCCGATGCAGGAAGCCCAGTACGAGGTGAAGATGCCGATGATCGCCACGAGCCCGAACGCCCGGATCATGGGAACCTCGGAGATGAACATGGCGACGAATCCCATGCAGGTGGCGAGCATCGCGTACAGGACTGCCGGGCCGGTCTTTGTGACGGTCGTGAATACCGCGTCCTGAAGCGACCCTTTCCGTGCCTCCTCGTCAAACCTGGCATGGAACTGGATCGCGTAATCGATGCCAAGTCCGATCAGGACCGGGAATGCCCCAATCACTGCCATGTTCAGCCCGACGCCGGCAAGGCCCATCAGCCCGAGCGCCGTAACAAGCCCGATCCCGACAAGCAGGACCGGCATGAACCGGTACCGGACATAGGCGAACAGGATCCCCATGGCGAGGACCATCAGGAGCATGGCCCCCCCGATCAGGATGCCCATGTTGCTCGACATCCCTTCCTCCATCTGCTGCATGAATGCCGGCTGCCCGGAGAATTCAACGGTCACTCCCGGAGGTTGCTCGGTCTGTTCCACCAGTGAGATCACGTTGTTCATTGCCGCCCGCTGGACATCCTCGGACACGCTCTCTTCCAGCTGGACCTGGACAAGGGTGAGGCTGTTGGAAGGGTTGACCAGCTGCTGCGTGGCCGATGGAAGCGCACTGACAATCCGGTCTATCTCTGCCCTGGAGGACGGCAGGATTCCCCCATTGGCACTTTTCAGGACCCCGACAATACTCTGGGTCCCCTTGATATTTTCCTGTTGCCGGATATCGGTCTCAAGACTGTCAAGATACGACAATATGGCGGGATCAAGGGGATCACTGGTCTCGATGATCAGGATAATGGTCGAATCGGGCTGGAAATTCTCAGTGTACTCTGCGTAGACGATCCCCTTCTCGGACGACTCGTCCAGGTAGGTCTTCCACCCGCTCTCCATGGTGATCTGGGTCATGCCGAAGAGAGCAACACAGAATAGGGCTGCGACCAGCCCGGCTACGAGGAGCGGTTTCCGGTTGATCGATCGGGCGATGCCCTCAAAAATGGCAGCTATCATGGGTATATCAGGGACGTCCTCCTGTTACTCGTCATGCCTCGTTCTGATGTGGTGAAGATGTACCAACCCGGAAAAAATTATCCGGATTTCCCTTCCCCGTTTCCTTTCTGATGGCGCTGGTAGTAGTAATACCCGCCCGCGATGATCCCCAGAGCGATGATCCCAATCAGGAGATACAAAAGCGTATTGGATCGCTCGACCACTTCGATCCGGACCTTTATCGGATCAGAGATGATGCTGTTGTCGAGGGCATCCCGGTACCGGACCTCAGAATCCAGGCCATATTCCTTGGGTGTAGCACCGCCATCAGCGGATATCTCGAACGTCGCCTCCTTCACCTCGCCGGGTGCGAAGGTGCCGAGGAAGGCAGTGTCATCATCGCTGGTGAATGGATCGACTGCGCTGATGCGTGCCTGGGCACTATAAACGGGTGCATTGCCGGCATTCTGGTACCGGACGGTAATCGTCTTCTTCTGTCCGGCCGGGATCCCGATAGGATCGGAGACTACCAAAAACTCGGTCTTCCCGCCAACCGGGATCCCGATGGTTGTCCGTTCGGAATCGACGATATCCCCCTCATAGTTCTCGTAATTGACATACACATCGAGAGGGTACGACTTGTTCTCGGCCTCGTTGCTCACCGAGACCTTGAAGGTGGAGGTGACCTTGGCCCCCACAGGGAAGTCACCGATATAGGAGCTGGAATCGGTCGGGATGACCATGCTGTTGTCGTTCCTGGCAATCTTCACGATCGCTTTCTTCCCGTCCTCCTGGCCGGTGTTGTTGATCACGAGGGTGAGGTACCCTTCTGTCCCTGCATTCAGGTGCTCGGTGTCAACCGAGACGAGGGAGAACTGGAGCACGGGTTTGATCTTCACCGGGAGAGAGAGGGTCTGGTTCACATCCCGGTACATGTACTGGATACTGTCGGTCCCCATCTGTTCAGCCATCCAGAGGTAGGTGTATTTGAGGTTCAAGGGAAGCTCGTACGTGCCGACGGTTGCATTCTTCGGGATCTTCACGGTGAACTTCACGATGGTGCTGCTTCCCCCCTTGAGGTCCCCGATCATCTGTGGATCGCTCTTGATGATGAGCGGGGATTCACCGGGTGCAAGCGTGATCGTGATCAACTTCGCGGTGTTGGGCTGATCATCCCGGGTAATAATGCCGGAGCCGACGAACTTCAGTTCATTGAGCCCCTCGTTCTGGAGCTGGACGGCGATCACCGCATCATCTCCCGGGCTGAACTCGTTGGTCCCCGAGATCGCGGCAGTCAGTTCCGGGGATCCGGTCATATACCGTTCACCAGCATGGACGGGCCCAATCGCAAAGCATGCGAGTACGAGCGCGATGAGCCCAACCGATCTCATGACGTATTGCAGGGAATACCGTGGTGGTCTCTTCCACGAGGTCATCCTGCATGAGCCGGGCTCTGGTCCCGGAAGGTGTGCTTGTCTGGACATAGTTTCCCACGGAGTACGAATTATCAGGCACTCCAACTGTTCCACCAATGTCTACCGGGAACCTTAAAAAGGTTAGCCAATAAGTAGTAAATATTTTTACAACAATATTGGTATGAATGCACCGAGGTTTCATGGCATCGGAAGCTGGCAAGAACTCCTTTAACACCGGATACACACCTACTGGTATGGACAGCATCCCTCCGGTGCTCATTGCATCGCTGAACACGCTGGGATTGACCAACGACGAGGCGCGGGTTTATGCGACGCTGGTGCTCTTCGATTACGCAGAGGCAAAGGAGATTGTCGAATACCTCGCCCTTTCCAAACCAAGCGTCTACAAGGCACTCGAGACCCTGGACCGGAGGGGTCTTGCCTTGCGGCAGAAATCAAAACCCGTCAGGTATCGTGCCATCTCTCCTGAAATGGCAGTCTCCATCCTCTTGAAAGAGCATGAGAGCGCATCCGGCCAGGCTCTCTCGGAGTTGAAAAAACTCGAACGGAAGAGCGTGCGGACCGAGAGTGAGGAGCCCCTCTGGACGATTTATGGTGAGGCGAATACCGCGCACAAGATCCATGAGCTGTTCAGGAAGGCAAAACGAGAGATCACCCTGATCATTGGCGAACGATATCTCCCTGCCCTCGACCATCTCCCTGCACCGGCCATTCCCCTTCACCTTACGATCATATCCTCGTCCCCGGACATAGGTGAGAGAATGCAGAAAAAATTCCCGGGCCCGCAGGTCAGGATCAAGATAATCCCGATCTCCAGGCTCACCTCACCGCCCATCGGGGTTGTCTTCCCTGAGATCGGTGAGGTCTGGAAATACCTGCAGTTTGAGAACGTGCTCGAGCTGAATATCGACGATGAAGAACTCCTGCTGAACGCGGCATTCTTCTCCAGGGGATCTTCTGTCCTGAATACCAGGAACAAGGGGGCCATCATCCAGCTGAAGATTCTCTCCCAGCTCTTCTGGAACCGGTTTGCTGATGATGAAAGGATATAAATGCCGGCATTGATTCTTTCCTGGTCGGTGGAGCCGTTTTTACACGATAATTCCCCTTGCTTCCGAAGGTTGCACTGGATTCCAATCGGTACTCCTTCAGCTTCACTGGTTGAAGTTCAGGGCATCTGGCAAGGATGCGGGCCGGTTTTAAAAAAAATTACCTGAGTCTCATTGAGACACAAACGCACAAAATGAAAATGCCGGAGGCATTTTTCATATTAACAGTCCATGACCGCCGTTCGGTCGATCATTACGTATGAAAATACCGGAGGCATTTTCATTGGAAAAAAAGAGAGGAGGGTGAGATCCCCGGCATGCATGTTCAGGCATTCTTTAATGCGGCAGCACATTTTTTCCCCAGTGCATAACACTTCTCAAGCTCGGCAGCATCAGGGACAAATAAGCATTCCATCTGGTCGGTGACCTCGAAGCCTGCCTCGGTCAGTTCATCTGCAATCTTTTTGACCGCGCCGCCCCTGCCTCCCATCGAGCCGAACGTAAGTGCCGTTTTCTTCTTCCCTGTCCGGTCGAAACGAAGGCCCTTCAGGTAATAGATGATATCTCCTACACTGGGATACGGGGCGTCGTTGATGGTCGGGATCCCTACGCAAATTCCCTTACTCGTGAGGATATCCTTGACGATCTCGCTCCGTTCGTCCTCGTGCAGGAAGTAGATCTTCACATCCATACCCCCGGATATCAGCCCTTCGGCGATTGCATGTGCCATCATCTGGGTGGAGTGGTGCATCGTATCATAGATAATGGTGACCTTGTTCTCCGCGATTCCCGTTGCCCATCCTGCATAGGCAGAGAGAATCTTCCCGGGATCGGTCCAGATCTGCCCGTGGGCAGGTGCGATCATCTTCACCTTGTCGAGCACCCCAAGCGTCTTCAACTCGTCAACCTTTTTTAGGAGCAGCTTTGAAGGCAGCACCAGGAGATTTGCATAGAACTTCGCCGCTGCATCCATCAGTACATACTCGGGGATGTCCCGATCAAACCGCTGTGCATAGCAGAGGTGCTGGCTGAATGCATCGTTTGAAAAGAGGATCCCCAGCTCCGGGAGGAACGTCTCCATGCTGTCCGGCCAGTGAAGGAGGGGTGTCTCAACGAACTGGAGGGTCTTTCCTCCCAGATCAAGGGACATACCTGTTTTGATGACCACGAAGGAGGCGTTCTCGAGTGTGGGATAATGCTTGATCAGTCCCTTCTTTCCTACTTCAGTACAATAGACAGGGACTGAAGGGTACTTTTTGGCGATCTCGACAAGGGCTCCGGAATGGTCCCGCTCAATATGGTTCTGGACCACAGCATCCACTCTGAGAGGTCGCCCTTCCTTTGCGAAGGCATCGGCAATCCTCGCCCACATCTGGGCGGAGGTGCCCGGGTAGGTATTGTCGATCAGTGCCACCTTCTCGTCCCCAAAGACCAGATAGGCATTATAGGTAGTTCCCTTCAGGGTGTACCCGTGGTAGGTACGGAGGTCCCAGTCGAGGACCCCCACCCAGTACACTCCCTCTCCGATTTTTACCGATTCAGCAATCATAGCCATTGGATATGCTCAGGAGTTATTTTAAGAGAATCCATCCGGAAAGTGAGAGGACTGCCATGATCAAGGATTTAAGCGTCCCGGCAATAAGTACATCAATGACCATGCTCGCGTTCCTCTACTCAGAATACCGGCGACTGGAAGAGGAAGTGAAGCATCTCGGGGAACACAGGAAATGGGATGAGAAGACTCACCAGTATTACTCCTACTTAAAACAGATATTCCACAACAGAATTGACTGATGGTTCCCAGGATTACGTTATCCTCCCGACGTATCCTTCTTATCGGAGCGAATCGGAGCGATTCGAAACGTTTTCGCCCTGTCCTGATCCCTCTCCCTGCCCGTCGTCTCCTTCGGCATCACTGCTCACTACCGAAGCACGAAATATCCCGGCAATGTCCCTGATCTTGTCGGGTGTTCCGATCACGACTACGTCATCCCCGGCTTTTAGATCCGTCTCCCCGGAGGGATTCTCGATCACTTCGGTGCCACGCCGGATCGCAAGAACGGTCACCGAAAACTGTTTCCTGACATTGATCTGCCCGAGCGTCTTTTCAGATACCGGGGCACCCGGTTCTACGACAAGGGTGCTGATCGTCAGGTTCGGGAGATTCATCCGGAGATCGGAGATGCTTGCCGTATACCCGGAGGGGCTGCGGAGCATCTGGTACGTGTCAGCCCGCACCTCCTGCACATACCGGTCGATGGTGGGTTCCGGCGTGAGGTACTTCTTCAGTACCCGGGTAAATATCTCCACCGATGTCTCGAACTCCTCCGGGATCACCTCATCGGCACCAAGGTCCCTGAGTCGTGTCACCTCGGTGAGGAACCGGGTTCTGACGATGATGTACAGGTCAGGGTTCATCTGGCGGGCAAGAAGGGTGATCGATCGCGTCGAGACGGGATCGTTGATGACAATAACAAGGATCCTGGCCTGCTCTATGGAGGCATGGGTGAGGATAGTAGCATTGGTCGCATCACCGAAAAATATCTGCTCCCCTGCCTTTCCTTCCTTCATCACGGTCTCAGGGTTCATATCGATGATGATGTAGGGGATGCCCCCGACTCGAGCTCCCTGTGCAAGGTTCCGGCCATTCAGGCCGTACCCGACAATGACCACGTGATCCTTCATAGGGGGGATGCCATCGTCACGGTCCACTTCGCACCCGGCTTTCAGCCGGCCGCCCAGGGGGAGGCGGCAGAAGAGATCGGCAACCCTCGGTCCTGACACGATGGCAAGAGGGGTAAGGGACATCGTCAGCAGGGTGACCGCGAGGAATATCTGTTCACTCGCGGCAGAGAAGAGCCCGTATTCCATTCCGGGGATCGAAAGGACAAACGCAAATTCACCGATGTTGGAAAGGGCAAGGCCAGCGAGGACGGAGGTCCGGAGCGATTGTCGGATGATGAGAGCTGCCCCTCCTGCGATAACCGCCTTCATAACGATCACTCCTGCGACAAGGGCGATGATCAGCAGCGGGGCTTCGACCAGGAACTTGACATTGAGGAGCATTCCAATGGAGATGAAGAAGAAGCTCGTGAAGATGTCACGGAAGGGAATGATGCTCGCAAAGGCCTGGTGGAAATAATCGGACTCCGAGAGGGTGATCCCGGCAAGGAATGCCCCGATGGCGAGCGACAGGCCAAGGCTGTCTGCCACATACGTGACCACAAAGCAGATCAGGACGATCGCAAGGAGGAAGATTTCCG
>JAKLGZ010000004.1 GCA_022710385.1 Methanoregula sp. | reverse complement strand
TCGAGAGTATGATGATCGCAGGGCTCCTCGCCCTGACACTCGTCGCATATCTCTTCTCCGCATCCCCGGTGCTCGCGAGCCTCACCCCGCTCGATCCCCTGGTCTCCCTCATTGAGCGGCTGATGGTCTTCCCCCTCCAGATCGCCTTCACCCTGCTGGTCCTCCTCTCTGTTGCCCAGGTGAGACCGCTCCTGCTCGGCCTGGCAATCCTCTGGCATACCGGGGTCGACGCCCTTGCCGTGTTCCTCGGGGTCACCTCAGGGATCGCGGTCACCGAGGCAATGGTTGCGGTCAATGCCGCCCTCGCGTTGATCTATATCTGGTACCAGAGGCCTGAGCGTTATGGATTTGGGAGTGAGAGTCCTGCTGGCTGAACCACCAACCCTGCGTTGCCCCGTGGAACGTTGTAATTTCAGATACCTCCATGTGCTCCCAGGAAATGGTCTGCCGGAAAGAAGCGGAAACCATTGCTGGAGGAGGATGAGTGATAAGTTCGGGAAAAAAGAGATTCAGCCCGTAACCGTTCCATTTCCCGGATGGTAGACCCCGGAGCCGATCCAGTAGGTCCCATCGACATCATGCACATAGCAGAGCTTCGGCTCGATGGCCAGCCCATGGCCGGATGTGCGAAAAGACCATCATTATCGACAACACGGAAAACTGAGCGGGAACAAGACGCTCGGATAAGGAGATGAGGGCAAGGACTACCCTGCAGGGATGCACACTCGAAACCTGCCGCCTTTACTTTACCAACGAGCGCCAGGGGTAACTTCAAAAGAACGTCGACGATGTAGAGTCGGTCATAAACGTGATCAAGATGGCTTCGGTGACTGAATGACTAAATCAGATACTAGGCTTGCAGAGGAGAGAGTCAGACGGCTTGAAAAGGATGTTGAGGTTTTCCAAGCATGGGTTGACAAGCGAGGCCAGTTACGAGAAAGGATTATAAAAAAGGTAAGGGGTTCCTATTGGGCCAGCTCTCCCAATATCCACTACTCCACCAAAGCGGATGACACTGAGCACATTCAAATAGTCTGATAGGACCGTCATAGATTACATCACCGTCGTATTCCGATTCGGTCGTGGTTGGTGTTGGCACGACGATGGTTGGAAGGGTGGGTTTCATTTCTGGAAGAGGCTTAAAGAACGAGGGTATAGTGGGTGTCGAAATGGTCGACTCGTATCGTGATTGCCTCCAATCGGTTGCCCGAAAGTCGGCTATACTTATTGCTAAAGCAGGTGAACAAATAATCGCAAAAATTACGACGATAACGATAAGTTGTAAATTTTTCATATCAACCACAACGGGGTTTCGTTTCACCTATTACATAAAATGGTATGATAGCAGGAGTTGTTCCCAAGGAGGAGAGGTACGAGAGAGGATTATAAAAAAGGTGAGAGGTATCAGTCTTATCCACGATTGATGGGCTTTGGGAGTCTCCTTGAGGGATCAACTTGTGTTATTGCGATTTCTGGTAATTTTGTCTTGAAGCGAGACGTATCAAATAGTTTGAGAGAACCACCATTATCATCGTCCGAATCCAATGGAGTCGGAGTTGGTGTTGGGACGATTGTCGGGGTAGACTCGACTTTCTTCAGCGTGACATTAATGGGTCGAACTCCACCCGCAGAGATCATACAGGTGATATATTCAAGCCTCCCCCCAGACGGATTGCACGAATACTCGGGAATCACGATCTCGGTCGAACACGTCTCGTAGCCTGGCCATGACACCCTGAGCTGATGGGTTCCTACCGATAGCCCCACAAACTCAATGGGAGTTAAGCCTTGGTAAGATCCATCAAGAAAAACCATCCCCTTTGGTGTTGAGGATATCAATACTGAGGCATAAGGAGTATCAGACGCGTCTTCCCGAAAGTCGACAACTTTTTTTGCTAAAGCACGATTAGAAGGGTCTGGCCGAAAATCAGCTATACTTACTGCAAGAGCAGGTGAACATACTATCCCAAGGATTATGACGATACCAATTAAAAGTCGTAAATTCTTCATATCAACCACAACGGGGTTTCGTTTCACCTATTACTTAAATTGGTATGATAACAGGAGTTGTTCCGGGGTGGAGAGCACATTTTTTCTTCCGCCGAAAATAAAGGATTTCTTTGCCTGATGTGTTCAGAATACTCTTTTTCGAATGAAAATCACTTCGTGATTTTCATAATTTATGCCCGCATCCCGAAATCGGGGCTCATAGGCGTTTATATGAGAATGCCTCCGGCATTTTCATCTTTTATGTTGTGGCCCTCAAAGGAATCATGTTATTTTTTCACGGTGCGATAATTGAGATATCTCGCGAAAGACATGTTCACTATGAATCTGTCGATTCATTTACTTTGATCCTCCCTTCAATAGCAAGCAAACCTAAAACGTCCTATTCCGAGGGCAGCCGTCAGCCCGAGGATACATGGCATTGGGACCCTGCAGCGGCCTCTGCTTTTCATTATGTTGTTGTGGCGGGCGGCGGGAACCGATGGAAAAGACCCTCCCCTGTTACCCGGGCACATTCCCCCTTCAGGTACCTGTAAAGATCCCTGAAAAAAAGGCGCTCAACAGAACTATTGAAAAAAGGGGACGTATAAAATTAAATCCGGCATAACTTATATTAAGATACAGGACAATAGAGAATATACAATACACCAATCGTGCTGGAAGATTGTGGAGATCAGGGACAATACACAATACCCACTGATCCACTCCAGAACCAATACCCGGGAAGGAGAAGAATCCCGGGACCTGCGATCACCCGGGCTGGATAAAAAAAGACCGGGGGATACACCCACAATCCAGGAACAGAAACGGATGGGACCCACCCTCTTCCATCGACGTGTATTGGCATCCACCAATTCAGGGTGGAGTACTGCAGAAGAGAATGATCCCCTCTGCAAGGGTGTCCCTCTCTCCCGTTCCCACGGCAAGGAAAAGACAAGGGATGAAAACCCTGTCGACCAGGGAGGGAAGAACAGGAATGGCATCATCGCCTGCCAGCGAGGCGATACCCCGAGGGGATGATCCGGCGACAAGCCGGAAAACGGACCAGAACGGAGGTGACCGTATGACATATGTCAAACAGAAAATAAAGGAACTGGAGAGCGAGATCGCAGGGTACCAGAAACAGGCCAGGTATTTTGAAGAAAGGGCAGCCGATCTCAGGTATCATATCGACCATGTCATCGCACCCCAGCTTGAGGAACTGAAAAAGCAGAGCCCCGGGCAGGTGATCCAGCGATGACCAGGTACCCTCCCACCGAACGAATGCGGAAGCGGACGACCCGGTACTATTCCGCCGACCAGGTACTCTGGGGGCTGATCATCCTGGCCGTGCTCGTATTCCTGTTCATGATCGTCGGGAGGCGGCTGGTATGGTGAGACTGGTCGCCCCCAAGGGGCGGGATGTTCCCCCCTCAATCACCACCAGAATGCTGGATGTTCCCCCCAGCCTGGCATGGACACGGACGTGAGACAGGCATGACCGATATCACCAGGAAAAAGATCTTCCTCGCGGTGCAGGATATCCGGACTCTTGCGGCCAGGACCCGCCCTGACTGCGAGGGCAGCCTCGAATGCACCGAATGTCCGGCAAGGATCGAGACCGGGGACCGGTTCGACTTCGAATGCCTCTTCAGCCTCTGCGAAACCATGCAGGAACGGGGATGGAGAAAGAAGGGGAGGCGTGTTATCTCACGACAGATCACCCGCCCGTCCATCCCATCGCGGGGGCACCTTTAAAAGAAGACCGGCGCCGATGCGGGATCCTATCATGCGTGGGAGACATCCCATGGGTTTTCGGACATCAGGAGATGCACTCCTGCCAGGATCGGAACGGTGAACGGGGGAAATATCCCCTGTTGTGGCAGGGCTCGGTCCCTGACACCATGATTGATGACATCAATGTACCTTCACTCTGGCGGGAACGGTGGTTACCATCCCCATGCGGTAAAAAACGGAACAAGCCACGAGGATGAGGAGGATTGCCACTCTCACTCATTGCTCCTCCTGGCGATGAAAAGAAGCGCCGTGGAACTGCGGGAAACTCAAAGGTCATCGGTCCATCTGCTGGCAGGGAGTACTCAAAAGGTGCAGGGTATCTCGTGGAGGAGGAATATGACACGGAGAACGAAGGGAAAACGCACCCATAGGACCTGCGACTGTTGTGGGCGGGAGATCTTCAGCTACCAGGACACCGTCTATGGTGATCGCCGGACCTATCACTACGAATGCTGGAAGCCCCCCATTACCAACGATACCCGCTGGTGATCCCGTGGAACGGTGCCTTATCCTATGCCATTCGTATTGACGTCATTTCTGCCATTGCTTGACAATTCGCTCAATATCCCGATTGGTTCATTACTGGGTGAAGAGGCATGTCGGGATATTGAAAACTATATTAGATCCTGTGATTCAGGATACGTTATTGGAAGGTCTTGTATGAATCCCAGACAACCAACCATAACGCTGTTCCTGATTGTGATCCTGTTTCTCATGGTATTCACGATTCCTGCAACGGCAGCAATGATTCCCGACGGCTGGATGAAAATCACTGGCGATTCCACAGCATACTCAGGTATCCCTGACGGCATTCTTGGAGATCGAGAGAATTCCTATGCATGGTCCATGGAGGTCTTCGATGGATATCTCTGGGTGGGAACCAACCGCGATATATTCGCCTTCATGCTCCAGCAGTTGATGATGGGAGGAATGCTGTCAGAATGGCCGCAAGAAATCCCCATTCCAACCGACATGCGTCCCGGGATCTACCGGATGGATCTTGAGACTGGGGAGTGGACGGAATTTTACCGGCCTCCCGTTATCTCGGGAATGATGGCTCTTGATGGCGGGTACCGTATGATGAAGACGTTCACCGCCGAAGCGGAGGATCCGGTTCTCTATGTCGGGAGCCTGGGAACGTCCGCACGGCTCCTCGCGATTGAGGAGGACGATACTGCCCCCATCCCGGTCTTTGTCACCCAACCTTCTTCCCGGTTTATCTCCATCCAGGCAATCCAAGCACACGAGGGACGGCTCTTCTGGGCTACGGATGATATGGAAAGCGATAATCCGTATGCCACCCCTGCACTCTGGTACTCCGCCGACCCGCTCAAAGAACCGATCACAAAGGTCCCCATCCCTGACGATTGGGTAGCCCCTGATGGGGCCGAGATCCTTGACATGGTGAGCTACCATGGTGCACTCTATGTATTCCTCATCCCCTACGGGGAAGAGCAGGGATTCTGGTGTGGCAAGCTCACCATCGAGGGGGAGGAACCTTCGTGGGAGCTCATCGTAGGGGACACCTCGATCGGTGCACGGTATCCTGCCGGGATGGGCCGATGGCAGAACGGGGGTGCGGTCCCCGTCATCTTCAAGGACCGGGTCTATGTCGGCACCATGGACGGTGCGGCCTTCAAGCTCCTGACCGGCATCACAACACCCGATCTTTCGGACGTCACCATGGGCGGGGCTAACGGCATGCAGATCTTCCGGTTCGATCAATCTGACCGCTGGGAGCGTGTAATGCCGCACAAGTCGATCAGGGATCCTGACATGGTCGATAAGCGGAACGGATTTGGAAACCCGTACAACAAGTATATCTGGCGCTTTGGGGTACAGGGTAACAGGCTTTATGTGGGGACATTCGATATCGGCACCGGGAGCACGTTTATCGGGTCGCTTCTGGGGCAGCAAATCCAGACCCCTACTCCATTGGGCTTCGACCTGTACTGGACCACAAGTGGAGAGCAATGGCACCTCGTCACGCAGGATGGCTTTGGAGATGAATGGAACTACGGCGCCCGTTCCTTTGTCACCGATCCTGCGACCGGCGACCTGTTCCTTGGAACTGCAAATCCGTTCTATGGTTGCCAGATATGGAAGAGGGAGGCAACAGGTCCAGGAGTTGCAATCCGTATGGACCCCGGGATGAGGTAAGAACCCCCCTCTATTTTCACACCTCGAACAAACCAGCTTCAGGAACAACTCTTTTCATTCCCTGAACTCAGGGGTTCAATTAATTTATATACCTCAAAAATAACTCATTTCCTGGCAATGATTTGGAAATTCATCGTGAATCTGGTGGCATAGGCGTTCAAGGTGGCAAATAATAAACTCCAGCATTCGTCCGGACAACCAGGGTCGTGGTGAACCTTCCTTGGCCGGGGATCTTCCCCGGCCGTCTTTGCACTACCATTGAATGGAATATCCTGTCCTGATATTCCATCCTCCCTCCCGACATGTCCAAACCATACCCCTTTCCCTTTTTTTACCGTCTCGCCACTTGGCCACTCCCCCTTGGAGAGAGAACGCCAGGTGTTGTGCAAAATTCCTCCAGGGTTATTACAGGGATCCAGAATGCGTGCAACCCGGACCTGAGGTCTCCATTGCCGGCAAATAAACGCAGTCTGATACCGTTCTCACGGAAAGGAGACTCTTATTAAACCAGAAGAATATGTCCGGAAGTAATTATATTTACTTACAAGAGCAGGGTACATCAATCCCGGGGAACAGTACATGGATTTTATTATTCTGTGGTTAGTACCAATTGCCTATTTTATCCATATTATCGAGGAAACCCCACGGTTTGTCCCATGGGCAAAGCGATATTTTTCTGCACCCTCCACCTTCGCCCAATTCGTTCTTGGAAACGTAATTTTCATGGGGTATGTTCTCATCGCTGTATTTCTCGCAACTTTTTATCCGCGTGAATGGACCCTTGTTCTTGGATTATCCACCGCGGCATGGATATTTTCAAATTTTTTGATCCATGCCTCCTTAACCCTCTATACCGGTGAATATTCTCCTGGGGTGGTAACTGCAAGTGCACTATACGCCCCTGTTTCAGTGTATATTTACGCTACCTTTTTGGGATCTGGAATACTGAGCAACGCAGACATTATCGTGTCTATCATCATTGGTTTTGCAGCGATGTTTATTCCGACGCTCATACAGGTAGGGAGAGGGAAGAGACACCACCTCATCTGACCATTCACCCGTTTTTTTAAAAAAAATGGTCCTGGATCAGGAAAATCAGCAGACTCTTACCATTCGAACCTGGCACCATACCCGGCTATCCTGAAAGCAGCGGGGCTATAGGGTAATGAATTTTTTATATGCACGGCCATATTCAACCCGCGATTGAACCGATAATAGGCACCCAAATCAATCACCTGAACAGTATACGCCTGCCCGTTGTTGGAGAACGGAGGGTCATAGACGATTGATTTGATCACTTCTCCTCCGTTCATAACATGTATCAGATCAACTTTTGGATACCCTGAACCAGACAGATCCGATCGGTAATACAAGCCAAGGTATTTGACCCGAGGTTGTATTCCTCCCTGCTTCGAATCATAACTGGCGAAGGGGCAGCTTAGAAAGGCATCCGTATACCAATAAGGGACCACCGACCCCGGGCGAAGGTTGATATAATGACAATCAAGAAAATCGGTCTCAAGATCAACTAAGGTAGGATCCACAATCCCACCCGGTTCTGCAAGACTGCCGTGATAAAATATGGTATCGTAGTTGGTATACTCACCGCCATTGAGGACAGGGCTTTGGGTGGCACCCCCTGACGCCACAAAACCCTCTGAAAATCCCGTGGTATGCGGAGGCGCTTCATCGAGAGCGCTTTTGGCCAGGATCGATGTCCCTGAATCCGTCCCTGGGGAAAGGACATCATCATCGATACCCACCGGCTTTTCTGCCATAATCGGCATACTGCAGAGTATGATGATGAATACTCCGAATATCACTACCATCCAGTGTTTCATGCACCCACCTCGTCAAAAGGATACAATCCTACAGATGAGGCGGATCAATCAGAAGGGAGAGAAAATATCAGATTGATAGAAAATATGAATTGGCCGAATGAATCCCCCTCAGCTACCCTTGTATCCATGTATCCCCTTCAATGATCCTCACATAAATACCTTATCTCGGAGTTCTCTTGCCGTGGGGTATCCCTGCAATCTGCCCCCATCTGGTTGCATTACTTCCTCTCCCTATCATTCTTACCGTATAATTCAGCCGTCGTTTGGCGGGTTACCCCACAAAGGAAACAGAGATGAAAATAATTTGTAACATTCTTCCCCGGATAGACACCAATAAATACCGACATGATAATCCTATCTTATCCATCAAAGGGGGAGTATCATCGAATTTCTCTTATCAGGTCTCTGTATCCCTCCGGTGGTATCGTGTGTTTTGGGGGATAGTATATGAGGAAATACATTGTTTTCGTTCTGATGGCCACACTGATAGTGTGTGCATTATCAGGTATCGCAACCGCAGAAGCTGAATTCTACGTCACCGATCTCGAGTGGGGAAGCTGGGGACCCGGGGATGGCCAGTTCTCTTATCCCTCTGGTGTTGCAGTCGATAACGAAGGGAACGTGTATGTCGCCGATGTCATAAACCAACGGATCCAGAAGTTCACAACGAATGGTTCTTTTATCACCACATGGGGAGGAGAGTTTAACAATCCCTATGATGTTGCAGTCAATAATGTAGGGAACGTCTACGTCGCAGATACCAACAACTGCCGCATCAAGATGTTCACCGCGAATGGTACGGTTATCACCAGCTGGGGAGGAGGTCCGTATTCATCGGATGGTTTGTTCAATTTACCCAATGGAGTTGCAGTCGATAACGAAGGGTACGTCTACGTCGCAGATACTCATAACAACCGCATCCAGAAGTTCAACGCAACCGGCTCTTTTATCACGAAATGGGGCTGGTATGGACCTGGGGATGGTGAGTTCGATGCTCCGGCTGGTATTGCGGTCGATGATGCGGGGGATGTGTATGTCGCAGATACCAATAACAACCGCATCCAGAAGTTCAACGCTACTGGCTCGTTTATCACGAAATGGGGGAGCGAGGGATATGCGGATGGCCAGTTCAGGTATCCCAAAGG
Source organism: Methanoregula sp. (assembly GCA_022710385.1). GTDB lineage: Archaea > Halobacteriota > Methanomicrobia > Methanomicrobiales > Methanospirillaceae > UBA9949. The sequence goes on along the minus strand of JAKLGZ010000004.1, from coordinate 38,963 downwards.
TGTAGCAGTCAACGACGCAGGGAACGTCTATGTCTCATCGTTCTATACCCACCGCATCCAGAAGTTCTCCTTCATCCCCCTCTGTGTAACTCAGCCAAATGGGGGAGAGAACTGGGTACAGGGATCCAAGCAGAACATCCGGTGGGAATACCTTGGGGATCCCGGATCTTCGGTACGTATTGATGTGATGAACGGTTCAAACGTCCTGGCAACGATTCCCGCAGTCCCGGCCGGTTCGGGGGGTAATGGCTCACATAATCTGACACTCCCCTACAATGCACCCCTGGGAACCGATTTCCGGGTACGGGTCACCAGCACCAGCAATGCAACCTTCACCGATACCAGCAATAATCCCTTCACCATCGCCCCGGCAATCACCGTGATATCTCCTGACGGTGGCGAGAACTACATGCAGGGTTCCCCGCAGACCATCAACTGGACCTATACCGGCAACCCAGGACCAACGGTAAAGATAGAGGCGATGAGCGGGGAGACGGTCCTCGCGGTCATCAGCCCCGCAATGGCCATTGGATCCGACGGTCAGGGTTCATTCAACCTGACGTTCCCCTACCACACCCCCTTGGGCTCGGAATACCGGATTCGGATCACCAGCACCACATATCCGGGATGCACCGATACCAGCAATGCCCCATTCTCGGTCGTTCCCAATACCAGTGCATCGATTACTCTGGTATCACCGGACGGGGGCGAGAACTACCTGCAGGGTTCCAAGCAGACCATCACCTGGACCTATAACGGCTATCCGGGACCAACGGTGAAGATCGAGGCGCTCCGGGGAGAGACAGTCCTCGCGGTCATCACCCCCGCAACGGCCATCGGGTCCGCTGGGTCGGGATCGTTCAACCTGACCTTCCCCTACAACACCCCCCTGGGTTCTGATTACCGGATCCGGGTATCCAGCACCATCTATCCCACATGGACCGATACCAGTGAAAATCCATTCACAATCAGCCCGGCGATAACGGTCATCTCTCCCAATGGAGGCAGCTATTCCATCGGCAGCATCTTCCCCATGGGATGGACCTATGCCGGCAACCCCGGGGCAACGGTGAACATCGATGTGATCAAGGGCGCCAGCACCTTAAAAACCCTCACCGGCGTTCCCATCGGCTCCGGTGGATCCGGCTGGTATAATGTGACGATCCCGGCTTCCACTCCCCCCGGGGCTGATTACCAGATCCGGGTATCCAGTACCGCTTATCCGGCATGCACCGATACCAGCGATCTCACCTTTACCATCGGGTGATTTCTCTCTTTCAGGGCGGGATTCAGGGGATCCTTCCTTTTTCTGCGCCGTTTTCAAGAGTACCCACCACCTTTAAAAAATGGATGCCAGAAGCACATTATCCAGAAAAGGTGCCGCAACATTTATCGTTCACGGTTCTTTTTCTCTTCTCATCGGGAAGCAGGACTCGTCCCTGCATCCCCTGGAGATAAGTGCCATGACCCCCTCCCATTCGTCTAAGATCAGCAAGGTAACGTATTACCGTATTTACGCAGATGCCCAGGGAAACTCCCACTTTGCGACCGATATCATCGAACAGAGCAGTGTCCAGGCAGCCCCCCCTGCCGCCCCGTTCTACGTTTCAGGTGACCATCCTGCAACGAAATACCGGTTCTATACCTTCGAGCCAGGCTGGATCGGCGACTGGCACCCGGCCCCCACACGGCAGTTCCTTGCCCTGCTATCGGGAACCGTTGAGATGGAGACGACCGATGGCGAGGTGAGACACTTCGCACCAGGAGACCTCGTCCTCCTGGAAGATACCACGGGCAGAGGGCACGTGACGCGGAACACCGGCCAGGGATATGCCATGTACTTCGTGGTCCCCGCCCCCTGATGCCCTGATACGGTGCCATCCCAGGCATCTGAATGAAATCGACCTGGTGCAGCCAATCCTGGCAATTCTATGACAAGCATTACTCAGGGATCCATCACCGGCCCCTGCCCTGAAGAACGACAAGCAGTACGGAGATCAAGAGAGGGGGACCGATTTGTATCTACCTGCCAGGTAAGCGGAGGGTGATCCCATCTCATTCCCCTTCTCATCGGAGATGCTCTCCCTGTAATGCCAGTATTTTAAGTTACCTATATATACCAGCACATCAACCCTTATCGTGAGGTAATCAAGGTGGCAGATTTACCTATAGCAGCAGTTATCAGAATTGCTAAGAAGAATGGAGCAGAGCGTGTCGGTCACGACGGTGCTATTGCTCTGGTAAAGGGCGCAGAAGAATACATTGCAAACCTGACCCGTGAGGCAAACAGGCTCGCGATGCATGCAGGACGAAAGACCATCAAGGAAGAGGACGTCCTGCTCGCAATAAAGATGTAGTCATTCCAGGTTCTTTTCCCTTTTTTTCCGGATATGAAGTGTTATTTCCCTGAATGAAGGCCAATAGGAAATCGTTCCGCGATGAGATCGTGTCCGGAGAGTAGTGCAGAACGGCAGTGCACACTGATCATCACAATATAAGCAGCTCACTCGAGCGGATCATCAAACCGCCGTACATCGCTGTCTTTGCATTCCTCGAGCATCGCAATCAATCGATCGTCGTAGGGCTGATCCCATTTCATCAATGCCCGTCGGGCTTTCTCCACGGTTGCATGATCATCTCAGTATCGGCAGGCTTCCACAGCATAGAAGGGAATGGTCACAGCAGGGTATGAGGAGAAGCCTGTGAGAAGCGTGAAAAAGAACTATTCTCGGGTAAAGTGGCGGGATTGGGGGTTTTTACAATTAGTTCCTACATTTTACCTTTCGTTGTTCCCACCACTAGCGGCACTCCTGATCAAGGTGGCTTATGGAGGATAGAATACCGCCAATGTTTTATTGGTTTCGGATTATAATATGTTTCCGGAGATCCTACCACACCACTTATCCGCCTCTCTCCCACGGGTATTCTCTCTCCTGTTCCGGATGATCTGCCCGTCCGCATTCCGACCGCTATCGCTTGACATGATTCACTTCGGTCATGGTCCCTTCCTCAATCCGGTCACAGACTGCTGCAAGGTCGGAAAAGACAGCCCTGAACTTTGGAGACTGCCGCCAGTCGGCAACGCTCTCATGGGATTCCCAGGGTCCAAAGGCGACGAACAGCTGGGGATCGTCATTGTCACGCACGATGTACATCCACCGGGCACCTTTCGAATGGTTCAGCGTCCACTGGGCAAATTGTTGCCATTTTTCCAGGAACTGTTCTTCCCTCCCTGCTTTTACGGTAAAATACCGGAATGCAAACACGACACCCTCTCCGATCATCTCTCTCCATCCCTCCTGGTTGCCCTGTAAAACATCGTTCCAATCCTCCTCCCGCTTCCGTTACGACTCCATCCGGGCAAGCGTCCCCAGGATCTCCTTGATCGTCTCCTCCTTCTTCTTGAGATGGTTGCGGAAGTCCTGCTTGTCGGTATCGGCAACCTCCATTCGGAGATCGGAGAGATACTCCGTAAGCACATTCTTCAGGATCGAGACCTCTTCCTTTGTCAGCGTGAGCATATACATCTGTTTCCCCCTTCTCCCTGCATCCCCTAAGGTTCTGGGATGAATATCTCATCGGTACACCCCTATTTTAAGGTAACTCCTGTCTGGCGATACCCCTGCTGGGAGCCCGGAACACTCCGAATGATGACAGGATGTACTCATACTCTCATGATTGTGAGAGGATTGCTCAATGAAAGCTCCCGTGAGAATTGTTACCCGGCACCATCAGTTTAATATATCCTTTTCAGAATGTGGTGTATGAACACCCTGCACTCTATTCCACTGCTCCTGATCGCCCTTGTCCTTGCTGCGGGCTGCACTTCAGCTCCCGATACCATGACCACCGGGCCGGAACCGACGTGCGGAACCCTCGCGGCGGCAACCACAACATCCGCAGCACTCACCCGGCTCACCATAGGGGTGAATGCCACCTTGCAGGAGATGGACGCCATCCTCGCTACGGCAGCCACAGCGATGGGTACAACAGGGATTACCGGGCCGGGGGCAAACGCAACCCTGGCACTGGTCGCTGCTACCACCCCGTATGCGATTGACGCCGTCTCCATCTCCGCGGAAGGACGAATCGCGGCCGTCATGCCGGAGCAGTACTGGGCTGCGGTCGGCACCTATGTAGGCAACGAGAGCCACAACCAGCAGGCACTGCAGGAACGCCGTCCCCTGATGACCCCTGTCTTCCCGGCAGCGGAAGGATTTGATGCCGTCTCCCTCAGGCGACCGGTGACGGACAGCACCGGAACGTTCCTCGGTCTTGCCACGGTACTCTTTAACCCGCAGGAATTGATCGCGGACCAGGCGGATAAAGCCCTCGAGGGCACCAATTACACCGCGTGGGCAATCGATATGAGCAGCCACCTGATCTACGACCGGGATCCCGCTGGTCTGGTCGGGCGGGACATGCTCACCGACCCTGCCTTTACCGATTATCCCGACCTCGTAGCGTTCGTGCAGAAGATCATGGCCGAGCCTGCGGGGAACGGCACCTATACCTTCACCCCCACGAAAGGCGGTCCAGCGGTCGTGAAGGACGCAGTGTGGGGAACGGTGGGGCTCCACGGGACGGACTGGCGGATTGTGGTGGCATCGGAACGATAAGGGGGGGAGCGAGAACCGGGGGATCCGTGCCCTCACTATTTTTCGGGAAACATCTATGGCATTTTTTTGATCTGGTTCCGGATTATCCGGGATGTATGGGCAGATTTCGAGTTCTTCAACGATTATCAAACGGAGTGATCACAGTGCATCCTGAGAAGGAGGGGTTCACGGGCGATCGCAGATGCCCTAGGTGAGGATCCTGATTGTAACTCACATCGCCATCAGCAGATAACGATGAGCCCTGACTATTCGATGTTCTTGGAGTCATTTTCAGTTCGTAAGCCAGCAGGCGATCTACTCCTCTGTGAAAATATTCCCGGGACTGTAAGTCTCTTTCAGATATTCTCCATTTTCCGATGGTGAATTGCCACTCCAGTGAAAAAATAACAACCTTCTTATCTTCCTCAGTAATATGATGGAATTTGGATACAACAATGAGGGACATCTGCTGAGTCAAATTCGCCTGTCTGAGGTATTGTATCCCCTAAAACGAGGAGAGGAAATGAAACGCTGGATGGTAATGTTGCTTGGATTATTCATCATAATGATCTTTTCAATACCAGTAGTTGCAGAAAAAAAAGTGGAAACGATTGAGGATATATTGCCATCACCGATATCCGTAGGATGTGGGATGGATACGCAAACCCCAGTGTTTAGTGGTGCTATCTATTCAAATTATGATACCGTCTTCGTCCATGGAACACAAGCTGTAACTGAAGTATATAACAATCCGGATATTGTCTACGTCAATGATCAGGGGTGGGGGCATGTTACTGTTCTCCATGAAGGTCCTGTTGGCAGCGGGTACAGAGATGCTTGGATACACTGTCCTATACCAAGTTATGATAAAAAGACAGGAGGAGTACAACCCAGAGTCAGATATCTAGCGTTAGATTTTGCATCTGATTATAGTGGGGTCGGATGGCCGGAGGTTGATCAAATAGATATTTATAATGGATGTGGTAAGGTTAAGGAAATTCATCCAAGCCCTGCGATCTATAATTCTGGCGCATGTAGTGTAAAAATAATCGATCTTAACGGCTGGTATTTATTCAATCGTGGGTTGAATATCTGCCTGCACATAAGGAGCCAGTCAATAGCTGATAGGGCGTTCACAATCGCAGGATATGGTGCAAGGTTTGAGTGGTAATCCTCCAACTTTTTTTTCGTAACCGACTTGCATATTGCGTTTACAGAGTCCTTATGGAGCATTTAATCGGCCAATCGCAGGGAACCTCTCTTGATACCAGACCAAGGACAAGGTTTCTATTGTAGAATCATCGAAAGGGGTGAATGGATACAAAAGGGTAGATGCGGAGGATTCATACTGTCAATAGTATTTTTCAGATAACAGAATCTGATTTTTGCCTGTCTTTTAGTTCATTCTCTTCATTCTCTCGGATTGTATCCTTAATGCGAGGTGAGGAAATTGAAACGGGTGATGGTACTACTGCTGGGAGGAGTATTCATGGTAATGCTCTTTATACCAGGAATGGCAGAAACAGACGCAATATCCAGGGATAGATACCCTGCTATAGTTGGTGGATCAGGGGTAAGTATTACTGGCACTCAGAGCCCCGTCCTCAATGGGGGTGCTTTTACAAATTATGATACCGTTTTTTTGCATGGATCAATGGCAGAGGCCAATACGGGATCATTAGGTGTTTATTATGAGGGTAATTCTGCTACCGGCTATTACGTCAGTCTTGTTCCCCAGAATAATCACGTCCTTGTAACCTGCCCCTTCTTTAGTTATGACTCGAAGCAGGGGGGAATATACCCCGCAGTTAGGTACCTTGGTTTGTATTATTATACAACGGGGGGAGCAGAAATTGAACATCTAGAAATTTATAATGGACCTCATTATATCAAGACAATTTATTTTACCCCTCCGCTCAAAAGCCCTGATGATTTTACCGTTCATATTATTAATCTGGGTGAATGGATTCGATTCAATCGTGGACTGGGAATGTCTTTGAGTATTCGAAATCCGTCAACGATGAGTTACGGAGGGGTTTATATCGGAGGGTATGGCGCCAGGTTCGAATGGTAACCCTCTCTTTTTTTCAGGTGATTTTTTGCCCTTGTATGAATGTTGCACGGCGTTCATTTTCTTCTCTAGAATGTATCGAGAGGCCGAACCTGTAGCTCCCACATGTACGCTGAATTATCATCGATAATCGATGCTGCAAGATAAATATTTAAAGAGATGGGAAAAAAGGGGACTCTTCACTCACCGCTCACACATCACTGATCGCAAATGTCCCATTGCTTACATCAGTACAGGTGGGATAGCTGGTGCTGGTGACCCGTATCCGGTAATCAGGTCCGGTCGGAGTGGAGGAGGGAATTGGAACAAGATAGGGACTGGATTCACTCGCGTCGATCAGAATACCCGTGAGCGTTTTCAGGAGTGTTGTTCCTTTCAACACCTCGATTTTTACCGTGGGACCGGGATTGCCGGTATACGTCCAGCGTGTGGGAAGGTCAGATCCCAGGGAAAAGGTTTCCCCATCGGTTGGAGAGACAACGGTGAGAGCGGGAACAATCATGAATGATGCATCGCTCGTATCCGTACAGGCAGGGTAGCGGGTGCTGGTGACCCGGATCGTATAATCATCACCGAGGGGGGTGGAGAAGGGAACGGTCAGATCCAGAGATCCTGTTCCATTCAATCCGATAGGAAAGCTGGAGCTGATAGTCTTCAAGAGCGTTCCCGACCGGAGTGCCTCGATTTTGACGGTGGATCCGGGATTGCCGGTATAATTCCAGCGAATGGTCTGGCTGGAACCCTGAATCCAATCTTCACCGCCGTCAGGAGACAGGACGGTAATCGCCGGACTGATCGTGAAGGGTGAATCGCTCGTATCTATGCAGACCGGGCATCTGGTACTGGTGACCCGGATCTGGTAATCGTTGCCTGGGGGCAGGGCATAGGGAACCGTTACAGGGAACGATCCCGACCCGTCGGACCCGACAGCATAACTCTGATGAACCACCCGCACTGCGGTTCCCTTCAGGAGTTCGATGGTGACAAAAGGCCCGGGGTTACTGGTATAGTTCCACTCGATGGTCTGCAGGGAACCCTGCACCCAGTCCTCACCACCCCCTGGAGTTGCGACTGTGATGGAGGGGATCACGCTGATCGAGAAGGGCAGATCACTGGTATCGCCTATACTCGGATAGGTGGTGCTGGTGACGCGGACCCGGTACTCGGTCCCGAGGGGCATGTCAGGCGGTACTGGCACAATGAGAGACCCTGTTCCGTCTGTTCCCACCGGGGTGCCGGGGGTGACGATCCTGAACAGGGTTGACCCATTCAGCAGCTCGATCCTGACCGTGGAACCCGGATACCCGGTATACTCCCACCTGATGATCTGGTAGGTGCCCTGCGGCCAGTCATCACCACCGTTGGGAGAGACTAGGGTGATGGTCGGCTTGGGGAACACCGTGATGTAGCTGTACTTGATCTCGGTATCACTCCCCTGCCCATTGGTAGCCGTCAATTTCACGGAGTAGGAGCCGGGTTCCGTGTAGGTGAAGGCTGGGTTTTTCGACTGGCTGTCCCTGATGTTGTCATTCTGGAAGTCCCACGCCCAGCTGGTCGGGAAGTTTACGGACTGATCAAAGAACTGGACCGTCAATGGGGCATTGCCATATCGAATATCGGAGGTAAATTCTGCTATTGGACGATAGCAGCTGGGGCATCCCGATCCATCGACTTCCAACGCATCGGTCGGTATTGCAGCGCTCACAATTCCTATACTCAATGCCAGAGAGGCAATGAGGATTGTCATTATGACCAGGTTTTTTTTCAAAGCCACCGCTTATCTCCTCCTCTCAGGGAATGATTGCATTTTCTCATGTTATAGGTGATGATGATACTGCCTCAATTACTCGGACACTCCCCTGTAATTCACGAGCCCTTCATCTCACGCCATGGGGTGAACCAAAAACATGAAGACTCATTTCCCGTTATTAGAAAGGTGTCAGAGGCAGGAATGGAAGCCTTCACCATTTTGTCACCATCATTGGTTGGCAAATACTTTTATAGTGCACTAATGGTGTTTTACACGCTGGAGCCAGAAAAATAGATCTGGTTCCCGTATGCCATCTAGTGTACTGCCTCATAGTGAAACTCAGGGATGGATCCATCCAACATATTGCCACGACTCCAGACATTGAGAATGTCATGAAATACGGGAATGATGACCTATTTACTTCTATGGCATCTGATGGTCGGCTGTGCCTCATCTCCTAGATGGTAGAGGGAAAAACTCCTGACTAGGTGACAAAGGGGATGAAATCTTTCGAACCTGTCTGCGGGAGTACCCTAACGAATCTCCTGATCGAGGTGAATGTATGAAGACATGGAAATTAGTGGTAGTTTTACTTCTGTTTGGTTTACTTCTCATCAATGTGAGTTCTGCAACAGATGGTTGTGGTGATTGCGGGTGCGATGGATCAGCAGGATACATGCATCTAACACCCGAACAAATGGCTGAGATGCAGCATGATTATGACACTGCAGTTCACATCACGGCCGCAGACTTGCCGTCTCTTCCTCCCGATGATGCCCCAACTTCGCACGACAATCTCCCGTTCATTACGTATGTTCCAGGAGACAGGAATCAGGGGAGTTGCGGTAATTGCTGGGTGTTTGCCAGTACCGCTGCGATGGAAATGGCTCATCATGTAACCTATGGAATTAATGATCGCCTCTCTGTCCAATGGTTTAATTCCAGGTATAACAATGGCGGTCCTGGCGGATTCGCATGCTGTGGGGGATGGCCGGCTCAATTTGCATCGTTTTATAATACTGCTGGCCTTCAATTCGCGGTCCCGTGGGCCCCGAACACCAATGCAAATTTCCAGGATGGTATTCGATGCTGTCATAATGCCGATCCAAGCAATCCCTGCCTCCCTCCAAATGACTCTACAGCCGTTCCCTTTGCAACGATCACAACAACTCCCAATTACGCACTTACCAATGTGCAGCAACAAACCATCACAACCATGGGATCAACAACACAGGCACAAGCAATTGCAAATATCAAGGCAGTGGTGGATAATAACGAGGCTGTGATATTTTCATTCTATCTGCCTGTCTGGTCTACTTTTAGCAATTGGTGGGGGAGTAACAACGAGAATGCTATCTTCGATATGGATCAGGAAGATGGAGTAGCATGGAATTCAACAACAGGCGGTGCCCATGCAGTGACAATTGTTGGATATGACAATTCAGATCCCAACCCTGCAAATCACTATTGGGTAGTCCTGAACAGTTGGGGAACCGCTGGAGGTCTCCGACCGAATGGGCTCTTCCGTATCCCAATGGATATGAATTACCAAACCCTCGCCCCCGGTAAGAGTGACAGCGGACAGGCTTTCTACTTTGAAAGGTTGACTGTTCAGTTCGCAAACCACCCCCCGATAGCGAACGCGGGTGGTCCTTACAATGCCCCAGAAGGAACCATGATCACCTTCGATGCATCCGGTAGTTCCGATCCTGATGGCGATACCCTCCAGTACCGCTGGGATCTCAACGGAGATGGGATCTTTGAGATAGACTGGACCACGGATGCTACGGTGAGCCACACCTGGTGCGATGAGTATAGTGGCACGGTTACCCTTGAAGTAACCGATGGGATCGTCATCATTCCGAGCAATGATACGGCACCAGTAACCGTGACGAACGTAGACCCAGTTGCAGTTGCTCTCGTGAATCCATTGATCGCAAATGAAGGCCAGGAAGTAACGTTCGATGCCAGTGGCTCATCCGATCAGGGATGCGATACACTCAGCTACCACTGGGACTTCGGTGTCGGAGACCAATTTGCTGCCGTGCCAGTTACCACATTTACCTATTGCGAGCTCGGCCCCCATACCGTGATATTGACCGTCAATGATGGTGACGGGGGAGAAGATACCGACACGGTCACGGTCACGGTCAACAATGTCCCCCCTGAAGCGTACGCCGGGCCGGACCAGACCGTCGATGAAGGTGATACTGTTCAGTTCGATGGATCGGCGACCGGTGGAGGATACTGCGATACGTTCACCTACTCGTGGGACTTTAATGACGGATCCAGTGGGAGTGGTCAAGCGCCAACACACGAGTACTGTGATAACGGAGTCTATTCCGTGATACTGACAGTCACCGATGACGACGGTGCTTCAGACACGGACACGCTTACTGTCACGGTCAACAATGTCGCACCAGTCGCCCATGCAGGTGATGACCAGACCATCGATGAAGGTGATACCGTATCGTTCAGTGGCACGGCGACAGATGCCGGGACCTGTGATACGCTCAGCTACTCATGGGAATTCGGCGATGGCAGCCCTGCGGTGACCGGGACCCTGATGCCCACGCATGAGTATTGCGATAACGGCGTCTATACCGTGACACTCACCGTCACTGATGACGATGGTGATACGGGGACCGACGAGCTCATCGTCACGGTCAACAACGTCGCTCCCACCGTCACGAAAGGTGCGATGGAACAGCCGAACCCCGAGTTCATCCTGCCATTGCAAACCTTGACTTTCCACGGCACGTTCAGTGATCCCGGGTGGTGCGACAGCCACACCGCTCTCTGGTCATTTGGTGATGGCCAGACAGCTGTCGGAACGTTGACAGAAGAGAACCTCTACCCGGATGCGACCGGGACGGTAATGGCAACCCATGCCTACAGCGCACCGGGCGACTACCTGGTGACTGTCACGGTGACCGACGATGATGGTGGTGCAACCACTACTGGAGAATGGTCCGTCCATGTCGCAGATGTGGCTGAAGCGAAGCATATCCTGGCTGGCTATATCCAGAGCCTCCCTCCCAGTGCATTCAAGGGCAAGGCAGATCAACGGAAGGCAGCATTCGCCAACATGTTTGATGCCCTGGATGACATGATCGAGAATGAGGAATGGAACGGCTTTGTCACGTCAATCCAGAACAATGTTCGCGAGAAGGCTGACGGACATGTAGATGGAAAACCCAACGATGACTGGATAACTGACAAAGTCGCTCAGGAACACATCTGCATGAAGATCGATGATATCGTGGCATATGTGGAGACCTTCATGTAAGGTGAAGAGATCCAATACCTCATTTTTTTCTCTTCGTGCAGAGAACGAGCTGATCCAACTACACCAATGATGGATACAAGGGGGATAAAAAATGAAAACGAGCCCCACAGTGCATGAGCAATACTGGATGATACCCTGGATGGTATTTTTTTTGATCGGAATATGCCTCTTCTCTGTTGGGTTCACTTCTGCTTCTGATGACATTATTCTGCAACCTGGCATGGTGCAGGTCAAATTCCAGGAAGGGTCGGAGATCCACTCGGTAAAATCCGGTGCTATCAGTCCTGGGGATACTGACATCTTTGTGTCCGATAGTGGCCTGGATATCTCTGAATTCAATGCTATTCTGATCGAGAACCATATCCTGAAGGCCAAACGTGTCTTTGAGAAATATTCAAAAGAAGAATTGAAAGAGTTAAAGGACACTGCTGAAAAAAAATCAAAGAAGAAAAATCCCGACCTGAACCTACATTACGATCTCTCTTTTCCGGAGACTGCCGATATCATTGATATTGCGACGACGCTCAATCAACTGAGTTACGTCGAAAGGGCAGAATTAGTGTCCATTGTACCCCCTCCCCTGTTGTTGCCGGCTGATCCCCGGATAGGCAACCAGGTTACCGATCAATGGTATCTCATCAGAATGAATGTCCCTTCCGCCTGGCTCAATGCTGATGGGAGTGGGATTACCCTCGCGGATTGTGACGCCGGGTTCAACCTCACCCACTTTGAACTTGCAGCGAACTATGACCTTGCACAGCGCTATGATTTTGCCGATTTCCATGCACCATACAATGTCGAGGATGGGACACAGGTACGCCATGGCACGGCAGTTGTCGGAATCATCGCCGCAGAAGCAAACGGACAGGAGATGGCGGGCATTGCTTATCATTCGCAGATCATCCCTCTCCAATACTGGAATTATGATGCACGACTAGACGATGAAAATTTTAACACGGCTCTCGCAAATTCGGTGCTGGGAGGAATTAGCCGCAACGCAGACATCGTGGTATTAGAAGCCCAAACCGCTACTGGCTCTGCTGAAACCATTACTGCAGTCCAGAATGCAGTGATTACCGTGGTGAACACGGGCATACCGGTCGTTGCTGCAGCAGGCAACTATAACCAGCAACTGGTAACAGAATCCATTGTTGATACGGGCAGTATCATTGTCGGTGCACTCAATTTCAGTAATCAACGGGCATTCTGGTCAGGGGGCCAGGCAAGCAATTATGGATCCCGGGTAGATGTCGCTGCATACGGCGAATCACTCTTTACATCGGCACCGGGTGATGCTTTTGTTACGAATTTTAGTGGAACTTCCGGGGCAACTCCCCAGGTTGCCGGTATTGTTGCATTGATGCTCGATCTCAACCCTTCCCTCACCCCTGACCAGGTGCGAACCATTCTGCGGGCTACGTCAACTCCTGTCGATACTGACAAGCCGGTTGGAGGACTGGTGAATGCCTCTGCGGCACTTCGTGCCCTGAATATGATCCCATACGCAGATCACGGAGGACCTTATAGTGGCAGTGTCAACCAGGAGCTATCCTTCAGTGCCGCGGGATCGTACGACCCCGATGGGGATGCCATTTCATACGATTGGGACTGGGGCGATTCAGGACCACATGGCAGCGGTGCTACCCCAGTCCATCAGTACAGTGCAGGCGGCACCTATGTCGTTGCCCTGACAGTCACCGACTCCAACGGGCTGATCGATATAGGAAGGACCACCGCCACCATCAGCGATGCAGCACCAAACGCTCCCCCCGTTGCGGTCCCGGGCGGCCCGTCCTGCAGCAGAACCGAGACGGCCATTGCCTTTGACAGCAGTGGATCGTTTGACCCTGATCCAGGAGACTCGATTGTCGTTTACGAATGGGACTGGGATGACGGGACCACCCGTGGAAGCGGTATCAGCCCCACCCACACGTACAACGCATCCTGCTCTGGTGAAAAGACCGTGCAGCTGAGGGTCCAGGACAGCAAGGGGACCTGGTCATCGTGGAGTTCTACCATGGTCGACATCAACGCCCAGCCATCCGCAGATCCGGGAGGACCCTACGAGGGATCGGTGGGAGAGGGTATCACCCTGAACGCCAGCGGATCATCTGACCCTTACGGTGGGGTCATCAGCCGGTATGAATGGGACTGGGACAACGACGGTATCTGGGATTGGGCAACAGATGCGGCGACAGCAGACCATACCTTCAACACCTCCGGTCTTCAGACCGTACGACTCCGTGTCCGGGACTCCTTCGATTGTGGCGCAGGTCCCTGGTGGTCTGACGTCGTCTTATTTGCGGTCGATATCATCAATAATAACACCCCTCCCCTTGTGAACGGGGGACCTGATGGCGAAATTGAGGAGGGCCAGATGTTCACATCGGCCGGCTCATACACCGATGCTGATGGGTCTGACACCCCTATCGCGACCGTCGATTACGGCGATGGGAGTGGGGTCCAGCCCCTCACTCTGGCTGCTGATAAGACCTTTGCGCTTAACCATACCTACGGTGACGACAATACCTGCTCTGTCACCATTACCGTCACTGATACGAACGGCCTTTCGGGGACGGCCATCGTTTTCGTGACCGTGAACAACGCTGCTCCCTGTGTCACCCCGGGCACGATGACGCAGCCAAATCCACAGTTCATCCTCCCAAATCAGACGCTGACCTTCGATGGTATTTTCAGTGACCCCGGCTGGCTCGATACCCATGCAGTGAACTGGGAGTTTGGCGACGGGTCTGGTACAGGCACCCTTACTGAAGAGAATATCCCCCCGGATGCCACCGGCACAGTGACGGCCTCCCATACCTATCATGCCCCGGGGGACTATACCGTGATCTTCAGGGTATCAGATGACGATGGGGGAGAGGCCTCTTCAGCGGCATGGACCATCCACGTCGCCGATGTGGCAGAGGCGGAGCAGGACCTGGCAGATTATATCCAGAACCTGCCATCCTCTGCATTTGATGGCTCGGAGATCAAGCGGAAGTCCTCATTTTCCAATACGTTTTCTGCACTTGACGATATGACTGCCAATGAAGAATGGGACCGGGTCATCAGAACACTCCAGAGCAATGTTCATGACAGGGCAGATGGAATGATTGATGGAAAATCCTGCGATGACTGGATAATAAATCTGACCGCACAGCAGCATATCTGTATGAAGATAGATGATATTGTGGCGTTTGTGAAGACAACGGAGAGGGAGGAACCTCCCCCCGCTGCAGCCACTTCCTCTTCTGCTGGTACGGAACTCCCCAGGCTTACAAAGGACGCTTCGAAACAGGACCTGTCCTTGGATAACGAAGAATATGACACAGAGAATGCGTTGATAACCGAAGGTTCCCCGGAAGAGAGCATGAAAATGATCTCCCGCGTCTCTGTCTCATCGGATGGGACCCAGGGGGATCGATATTCAAACTATCCTTCGATCTCGGCTGATGGAAGATTCGTGGCGTTCGGGTCAAATGCAAGCAATCTGGTGACAGGTGACCTGAACGGCGTTCGCGATGTCTTTGTCCATGACCTGCTGACCCATACCACCACCCGGATCTCAGTCGCAATGGATGGAACTCCGGAGAACGGATATTCCCAGAATCCTTCCCTCTCGGCAGACGGCAGGTACGTCACGTTCCACTCCTATGCAAGCAACCTGGTAACCGGCGATACCAACGGGGTAGCAGATGTCTTTGTCCGGGACCTGCTGACCCATACCACCACCCGGGTCTCGGTATCTTCTGCCGGACTACAGGCGGATAAGATTTCAACATATCCTTCGATCTCCGGCGATGGCAGGTACGTCGCGTTCCATTCATCGGCAACCAACCTGCTTTCCGGGGATTCAAATGGCATGTCAGATGTTTTCATCCATGATCTCCAGACGCACACTACCACCCGGGTCTCGATATCTTCCGCGGGGGATCAGGGTGACTCAGGTTCGGCGTATCCCTCGATCTCCGGTAATGGCAGGTATGTGGCGTTCTATTCATCGGCAACCAACCTGGTATCGGGGGACCTGAACGAGGATGATGATGTCTTTGTCCGGGACCTGCAGGAGGGCACCACCCTCCTTGTCTCTGTATCCACTACCGGAACACAGGGAGACCTCGATTCGAGTCATCCCTCCATCTCCGCAAACGGCCGGTATGTGGCGTTCCATTCATCGGCAACCAACCTGGTATCGGGGGATATGAACGAGGATGATGATGTCTTTGTCCGGGACCTGCAGGAAGGCACGACACGCCTTGTCTCCGTATCCTCTACCGGAGAGCAGGGGGATCGGATCTCAAGCTATCCCTCGATATCACCTGATGGCAGGTATGTAGGATTTGATTCATTTGCAACCAACCTGGTGCCGGGTGATACGAATGATAACAGTGATATCTTCATCCGGGACCTGCAGGAGGCGACGACAATCAGGATCTCTCTCGCCCTGGAGGGAACAGAGACCAACGGGAACTCGTATTACCCTTCGGTCTCATCAGAGGGCAGGTGTATTGCATTCCAGTCAACCGCCACCAACCTGGTGAATGGTGATACGAATGGCGTGAGTGATGTCTTTGTCTCTTCCTCTGCTGCACCGGAAATCACCCCTCCCGGCAGCCTGACCGGTCTTGTCAATTCGACCTACCAGAGGAGGTCAATTAACTGGACCTGGACTGACCCAACGGACGATGATTTCAGCCACGTGATGATATGGCTTGATGGTGTCTGGCAGGCTAATGTCACCAAAGGGATCAGGAACTATACTGCCAATGGTCTGCCTGCTGACACCGGGCATACCCTGGGGACCCACACTGTCGATACTGCAGGGAACATCAACCTGACATGGGTGAACCATACCGCATGGACAGCACCGGGCGCTCAATACGTCGTGTCACTTCCAGGCCAGGTCAATGTCCCGACCGATCCGGATGGTGACGGATTGTATGAGGATGTTAATGGTGGAGGAACCATCGGTTTCTTTGACGTTGTGTTGTTCTTCAATCATGTCGAATGGATGAGAGAGAACGAACCTGTTACGGCATTTGATTTCTCTGGGAATGGTGACATTGGGTTCCAGGATGTGGTGCTCTTCTTCAACCAGGTAGGGTAAGGGTACTCCCTTTTCCTTTGCAACCGAAAACATACCTGGGTCTCTATCAATTTTGTTTGTGAAATCATCTTGTCCCCGCTCCATTCACCCAGGGTTGTGAGCACCTCCCGCTGAAGCCTTTTTATCATAGAACTGGTGAAGTGGGCAACAAGGAGCCTTGGAAAGACTGGATCCGGGAAAGCTCCGACAGGAAAAAGAACCTCCATCAGGATCACACGAACCATCCTGGGCAATGGTATAAATACTGTAATCGAGCATGATGGATTGATGGAGTTCCTGCCGAAAGGCCGGCTGGACGCGTTCGCCGACGGGGTATTTGCGATCGTCATCACACTCCTTGTGCTCGATCTCGCCATCCCCGAAGTGGTGGAAGGGGTCATGCCGGCTCTTCTTGATCAATGGCCGGCATTTCTTGCCTATGTCATCAGTTTCTCCTTTGTCGGCAGCCTCTGGATCACCCACTCATCTATTACTGCCCTGATGAAACAGGAGACTCCCCATTCCTACCGGCTCACGCTTTTGATGCTCTTCTTTGTCTCGCTCATCCCCTTCACAACCAAACTCATGGCATTCTACCTCTCGCATCCACCCATGATCCCGGATCTGGCAAGCTCTGATTTCCTCTCCTGGTGGCATACGGTGAACGCGCTGGCGAGAACGGCACTGAGCGCTCCGGTGACCCTCTATGGCCTGGACCTGCTTGCTGCGTCTGTGACGATGAATGCGATCATGAAATCCGCGATCAAGACTCCTGACATGCTCATCACCGAATCAGCAAGCCCTGAGCTGGATGCACTGCAGCGGAGGCAGCAGAAAGGAGTCAATATCATCATCGGGACGCTGATCTTCGGATTCATACTCCCGGTCGTTGCCGTATTCGGGTACATTATCGTCTCAATCGTGTTCTTTCTCACCCCCACCATCACCGTGGCGAAAACGACCCTGGGGAAAGACAAGTGAGAAGCGGGAATATCGTTTCACTGGGTAGTTCCGCCAGGAAGTGCTCCACCATCGGGCCGGTTGAGTGGCATCACCTCTCCGGTCACTGATGCAACAACCACCATCAGGGAAGATTGGTGAGAAAGCGGATGACCGGCGTGCTTGTCAATTTTTGAGAAGTGGCTTGCCGGGTGGAGAGAATGAATGAAGTATCTCCACGCAGAGGAGATCGAAGTGGGAGGACGCGAGTGCTCTCCAAGGCTGCAGGAATCTTGTTTGAACGGTCACAGGGAGTACCGGTCAGGTCGAAATTCCGCTCACCGCCTCGAGATCCCTGCGAATCTGACGACGCATGAACCACTCTGCAAGCACTCCCAGGGCATGGTACAGGGGATTGACCGGGACATCGACATAATAGCGCCTCCCCTTCTCGAGCCATCCCTGGTCAGTCCAGTACTGGTGATCGGCAGGAGCCCGTTCGCCCAGCTCATCTGAAGGGGCTCTCCCGATATGAAATGCGAGTATATCGAACAGGTTCGGCCGGGAACGGGTTCCCCTGATGAGAGCGGCAAGGAAGGCATCAGCCGCCCTCTGTAGTTTCTTCTCGTTCTCCCGGAGAACAGAGGGGGGGAGAGGACCAAACGTTGCATGGGATCGTATCCCCACCTTTGCCGCAACATCAAATCCCCAGATACTGGCCACGAGAGTGAGATACTTCAGTACATCCTTACTTCCCACCGCCCCGGCCGAAGTGAGGAGTAAGGCTTTTTGCCGGAAGAACCGGGGACGGTGAAAGATATAGCCATGCCGGTCGATGAACAGCTTCATCAGGTAGGAGACCTGGAATCCGTAGACCGGGGTTGCAAAAATCACCCCATCCGCCTCCTTCATCTTCTGCTCGATAAGGGAGGCTTCATCCTTGAGCGTACAATACTCCTCACCCCGTTCAAAACACTGATAGCATCCGCGGCAGTCCTCGAGATGTGCCTCTTTGAGCATCACATATTCCCATTCAACCGGCACCTTCTCCTGGATGATCTCGCGGATCCGTTCGGCGGCACGATACGTATTCCCCTTCCGGGGACTGCCCATGATGACGAGAACCTTCATGGACATCACTTGGTCGTACCCGGTAAAAAACCTCTGAAAGAGATGCAGGCCCCGAAAGGTACCGATCCCCATCACCCTTCTGTTCTCATCCCGGTTGAGAAAGCCACATGGTGAGCATTTTCTTCACCAGGGATAGGCTTTCGAAAAAAGCATGATGCAAGGATTCCCCGGTCGTGGAGAGCCGATACCTCCCTGAGGGTATCACTTTTTTCCGCAGCATGATGCGGTATCACCGGTTCCGGAACAGCCCGAGGATCCCGTGGCACCATCATCACAGCAGGAAGCCCTGCCGATATTCCCGGAACAACAGGAAGACGCCTCAGTGCTCTCATCACCGCATGAGGACCGGTCGGTATCCCCCGAACAACACGTAGACGCCTCATGATTCTCAGCACAACACGAAGACTCCTCAATACTCTCAGCACAACAGGACCCTGCGTCTCCACCACAAGTGCAACTGTCCATATCTCTTCCCCTGATCGCTGCACTGATCATCGCCCAGGCACACCCAACGCCGCTCTGCACCTCAATCGCCTGGACCGGGCAGTTGAGGGCACAGGCTCCGCATTCCATGCACCGTGTCTTATGGACAAGCTCTGCCGTCTCTTCGCCTTCAGCAAAGACCCCGTGGGGGCAGACCTGGCTGCACCGCCGGCAGTTGATACACCGCTCCGGGTAATATGCAAGAGTATTCTCGCGATACGAGTCGAACATCAGGCCACCCAGAGGAACAAGAGGGCTCCGAAAAGAACGGCAAGGACGATCCCACACGCGGCCATGGCAACCATCACCCTGACATAGGTGAATATCTCTGCTTTGACCCCGGACCGGGAAGTAAAGGGAGTGCAGCCGGTAAAGTTGAGGGCCAGGTACGATACGACCGGAGGGATGAGGAACAGTGGCATAATCCCGGCGAGCAGACAAGCCCATGAGGGCAGGGAGAATTGGGTCCAAGCATATGCTGCAAAGGGCAGAGCAACCAGTATCCCGAGGATCAGCCCCTTCGTGCTGAAGTCTTTTGTCGGGAGGAACGGGAGCAGGGCCGGGAACAGGACGGTTCCCGCCAGAATTGTGGTGACCGCAGCAAGGGAGGCTACCGGACCAGCGAGGAAATACAGGAGAATCGCGGCAACGATGGTCGGTAACGCTGCATGCACAAGTTCTACGGGAGAGAGAACAATCCTCTCTCTGAAGGGGAACTCCACCCGGCGCATTGCAGGGGTCGCCTTCCTGGTTTTCAGGTACTCCGGGAGATCCCGGGCACGGACCGGTCCATACTCAACCCGGAACCCGGACCGCTCTCTGACCTGGTGGGCGGAGATGCCCGGGGCTCCCAGCTGTGGCACGATGACGGTCCGGTGCCGGACGACGGACACGAGCCTGGTATTTCCTATCCTTTTAACGAGCTCATCGGTGCCAAACGTCCCCTTCCCCGCCGCACACCAGACATTGATCCCCCTGGTATCCATGACAAGAAGGTAGGCATCGATCCCGGAGAGGGCTGAACGGAGTGAATCAAAGCTGAGGGTATAGTTTGCTGAGACGAAGACCGGAGAGTCTGGTGTCGGCTTCCCGAGTTGGTAGAGCCCCGGCTTCACCACGTGACCCATCCGGTTCACGCCCCACCGGGCAAGGAAATGGTCGAGCCGGTCAGCGAAGGTGAGGGTGCTTGTCGTGGTCGTAATAGCCGGGATTAAGTTCGGGGACGGCTCACCACTGCAGGGGAGTGCGTCCTGCTGCTGAACACCGGAACAACAGGAGCAAGAGGCAGTATCAGAAGAAGACCGGGTCACTCTGTTTTCACTCATTCTTCAGATCCTGCACGAGTGGATTGAGGATTCCCTGGACCATCCCCGAAAGATTCCCGGCTTTCAGCAACGCGAGGCAGCAGACCTCGCCGTTTCGTTCCCAGCTGATCAGTGCCAGTTTGTCACCCGTGGCAATCCCGGCTTTCTGCCGCACTTCCTTGGGGAGCACCATCTGCCCCCGCTCGTCGACACTCAGGACCGCTTCAACGGTACAGCATGTACCAGGTCCACAATCAGGGGAGGATACAGCGGACGGTGCCGGGGTTTCGTGAAGCTTCTTTTTCACCATACGTTCATTCCTGATCATCCTTGATCTTCAATATATTATTATTTTTCAGAATAATCAGATAAATATTCCTATGATCCCCTTGTCTCCCAGAGATGACGGGATTGTGGAACCAGACCGCTCATGCGACCTGTGCAAGGATATGCCGATCAATCGCCTCTCCGCTTTGGGGATAGGTTCCAGCAGCGTGGTCTTGTGCATTCCCATCTTCTCCGCCATCTGGCCGGCATCGATCTTCCAAGGATGATCGAAATAGATACGGTGGGAGGAACCCGGCAGGATCTTCTTTCGCAGGAGGGTCAGGATATCGAAATTTCCGGGAACCCCGGGGATATCATCGCAGACGGGGAGGATCTCATGCCCCTATCCCTCCTCCGCGGCATGTTTCCTAGGGTAGTAGCTCTGGCAAAATCCTTCATCATTGCCATCGCAGGCATCCCTGGTTCATCGGAAGGATGAGGTACCTGACGGTGCCAAACAACCTTCCAAAGCTCTGAATAGGGGATATCAGGGATTTTCCCGGAGAGCAGATTCCTGAGTACCATACTGGGGAGCCAGGGTCTGGCGTCCGGTTATATCGTTGTCGGTAAGAGAGGCGGTATCACCCATTTTTTGAAAAGAGGGATCATATTTTTCTCTTCCCATCCTTATAAGGGAGTTGCTAGCAATGAGCACGTGATGGAATATGATTCAAAAGGTATCCGCAGTTGTTGTGATCCTCCTCATTCTTGCCGTACTGAGCATCCCGGTCATGGCTGCCGGGGGGAACGGAGGATCGGTTGGAGCAGACGGAGCTGGTTCGGGAGGGTCAGCAGGATCAGAGGGAGCAGGTTCAGGGGGATCAGGTGGAACCGATAATGCTGGCAGCGGTGCATCAGGGGAGGCCGGTACTGGTGCAACGTCCTCTACCGGCCAGGCTGGTCCCCAGGCACAAACAATCCAGGAAGAACAGGTGCGGAACCAGCAGGAGACGGTTGACCAGCCCGGGATCCAGATCACCCGGCAGGACCAGGACCAGACGCAGGGCAGGACCGGGGTCGATACGACCGAAGGAACCACCAGTCCGGATACCATCCGCCAGAAAGACCGGGATACGTTCTTCCAGCAGGTCAGCCAGCTGGAGCAGAACCTCTCCCGTGACCAGGACCGGGACCAGGCGCACGTAGATCTTGCCCTCTCCACATTCGCCATTGCCGGCAGTGTGACCGGGGGTGCCGGGCCTGAACTTTCCCGTCTGGCCGGAGAGATAAACCAGTCGCTTGCCGCTGCCTACCAGGCAGAGCAGCAGATGAGCACCCGGAGTTCGTTCATGCGGAAGCTCATTGGCGGGGACAGGGACGCGGCCGGGCTGCTGATCCAGTCTGCCGACCAGAACCAGCAGCGAATCCAGGAGATGGAGCAGCTGCTTGCCACCTGCTCAGACTGCGATCCGCAGGTCCGGGTGAAGCTTGAAGAACAGGTGCAGACCCTCTCGCAGGAACAGAACCGGCTCCTCACCCTGGGGCAGCAGGAACAGAGCGACCGGGGATTGTTTGGCTGGTTGTTTTGGGGTTCTTCGACGGTGCTGGCCGGAGGAGGGCAGGCTACCCCATTGACCGACGATGAGAAGTACTGGATGACCTATATGCGGGAAGAGGAGAAACTCGCCCGGGATGTCTATCTCTCGCTTGGGGCCAGGTGGAACCTTCCTATATTCACGAACATCGCTCAGAGCGAGCAGGTGCATATGGACTCCGTGAAAACCATCCTCGACCGATATGGTATACCGGATCCAGCGGCAGGCAAGGCACAGGGCGAGTTCACGGACCCCGTTCTTCAGAACCTCCACGATGACCTGATCGCCCGGGGAAGTGCCTCTCCGGTCGAGGCACTCAAGGCAGGAGTACTCGTCGAGGAGACCGATATTGCCGACCTCAACAAGGCTCTTGCCACAACAGAGAAGAATGATATCAGGACCGTGTACAACAACCTTCTGCAGGGATCCATGAACCATCTGAATGCTTTTCAATCGAACCTGGCGAGCTACTGAACCATTCACCCTGCTTTTTCCAATGAAACGCACATGAAATAACAAATCACACCCAAACCATGAAAATTGCCAAGAATTAAGTCTTTTTTGTGGGCAGCAAGACTGAAGGAATTTTTAGGATATCAATCCTGTCAATGAAAGTAGTCCTTCCTGAACACCCGGATGCGTCGTCAGAACGCGGATGGGAAATTACCGAGTGCAGGAATCAGCTGCCCACAGGAATAATATGACAAAAGAGATGAAAAAAGTCTGTGGGATAGATGTTCATAAGTCATTTCTGGTAGCGACGATTCTTGATCGGGATGGCAAGAGCGAGTCGAGAAGGTTCCCACAAAGTACTGAATCACTCCTTGAATTACAGAAATGGATTCTGGAGGAGCACTGTGAATCGGTTGCATTCGAGTCAACCGCCGATTATTGGAGACCCCTTTATCTCGTATTAGAAAACCGTGTACCGGTTACCGTGGCAAATGCCCATCACATCAAACATATTCCGGGAAGAAAGACAGACATCACCGATTCCCGGTGGATCGCTCAGTTGGAGCTGAACGGGCTCATCGAACCATCCCGAATCTTTTCGGGGGACTCGTATGATCTCCGGTCCCTGACCCGGAGCAGGGAATTGCTCATCCAGAACCGGACCGAATTGAAGAACAAGATCCACCACCTCCTCGATGCGGCGAGTATCCGGCTATCATCGGTATTCAGCGATCTGTTTGGGAAAGCCGGAATAATTGTTCTGACAGGAATTTTACACGGTGAATCTTTGGAGAAGATCATCGCATCGCTGCCCAAGAAGGAGAAGAGAAAAGCATCCGCGATTTCTGCTGCATTACCTGCAACAATTCCTCAGAACACGCTCTTCCTTCTCCAGTCTTATCTGAAGCTCGTGGACGATTTGACTCATGAAGTCCAGTTGATTGAAGAGAATATCCGGGAATCATTGACCGATAAATCCCGGGAATTTCAGATACTGACTTCGATCCCTGGTGTCGGGTTTATCGGAGCTTCAACACTTATCGCCGAAATCGGTAATGTTCGTGATTTCGAGAATGCCGATAAACTTGCGAAATGGGCAGGTCTGACCCCTGCAGTGTACCAGTCAGCTAATGTTACACGAACCGGTGCAATCACGAAACAGGGATCTCGACACATCCGGTGGATCCTTGTAGAAATCGCGCATATCGCAATCCGCTCGCCGGGCAAGATTCGATCGTTCTTCGAGAGACTGTTGCCGAAAAAGGGATACAAGAAATCGATTGTCGCTGTAGCCCGTAAAATGCTCCGGATTGCCTGGCACCTTCTTGTTCACGATGAAATGTTCGTTGATGATTCCCCCCGTTCTAAACATGTCACACTCCGTAAACTACCGAAGAAGATTCAGTCATTCGGGATAGAGAGAATTATTGAATTGCTATCAAAGGCTTCAGAAGTGGTCATCAGGGATCATAATCAGGACCTTGTCCGATTGGACCTGTCTGATTGATCCCCCTGGCCCAATTTTCATGGGAAACGCACCTCGTAATTTTCATAATTTATGCCCGTATCCCGAAATCGGGGCTCATAGGAGGTTTATATGAAATGCCTCCGGAATTTTCATCTTTAATGCTGGTGGCCTTCAAAGGATCATGTTATTGTTTTCATCACAAGAACACCCTTACCCGGTTCCAATACGGCCCCTGACCTGTGAGGAAGGCTGGAATGATCCCTGATGAGGCCAGCAATTGATACTATCCCAAACTGCATCATTATTTTCCCGGGACCCCTGACATGCTGGTGAGAATGGATGTATGTCAGGCGAAGAGGGAAGGAACACCACACGACCACGAACGGGTGATACCCGGACGAGATCTTCAAACATCAAAAATAAGGTCATCCGGGAATGCACCATTGATGCATCCGGACCGATCTTCAACTATTCAGGCAGTTCCCGCAGGATCCGTCCTGGAGATGGAGCCGGCCCCGAATCCTGTCCCAGGTCATGTCCCGGGTCTGGTCCTGCAGCTGATCAGCAGATGCTGTAAGTCCTGTATTCAGGGTGGGGCAGTTCCCGCAGGATCCATCCTGGAGCCTGGTCCGGTTCTGGATCATCTCCCCGAACATGTTCCGGGTCTGGTTCTGCCGCTGGTCACCCACTCCTGCACCGGTCCCCAGACCAAGTGCAGATCCTTTCTGCACCTGGCTCTGGTTTTGCTTCATCATCTGAGACATTTCGCATTCCTGGCTGCAGATGCGGTTCTGGAGCATCTGTTCCTCCCCGTTATTCTGTAGCTGGCTGGAGGTCTGCACCTGGTTTGCGACCTGTTCCTGGTATACATTCTGCACCTGGTGTGCGACCTGCTCCTGGGTAGCAGTCTGCTGCTGGAACTGCTGGCAATTGCCCTGGGCAGTTCCTGATCCCTGGCCCTGCGGCCCGGCTGCCATAGCAAACGCCGGTACAAGGACCATGACCAGGACCACACAGAGCACTATCTTCTTTATCATATCTGTCTTCTCCTGGTTAGCCGGGTCCGGGATAACCATATTCCCCATGACCCGTCTCCATCAGTCAATCGGCAGGGGCTATCAAACCTTTTCTCAAAGGGGAAGCTACACAAGGGAGAGGCAGCAGCCCCACCGCTTTCAGGGAAGGGCTGCCAGAATTAAGACACGAGAGAAGGCTCGATCAAGGGTCCTTCTCCCGGTGTGGGAAGCACAAGGGGGGATTCGCCATCTTCTGTTGCAGCACGAATACGGGAGAGCATCGGTTCGAAGATCGCCTTTGTCCCCTCCGTCAGATAATAATGGTTCGATCTCCCGAAAAACCGGTTCTCGATGATCCCGTCATCGATAAGGTGCTCCATGTGACGGGTCACTGAGGGACCGGATATTCCCAGCATATCGGAGATCTGTTGTCGGCTCAATCCCGGTTTGGAGCGGAGCAGAAGAAGGATGTTCCGCGGCGTCCCGCTCCAGAGGTAATGAATCAGGACCTGCTCGGCGGGTGAATACGATCCCTGGTTGAGGAAGTACCGGATCACTCCGGGCTTGACCAGGTAGGTGATCCTCCCGCTCTCGACCAGTTTTACGAGATGGTACCGGAGCGTGTTTTCATTGATCCCGGTAGTTCCTGCCAGCAGGGGCACATCAATGCCCGGGTGTGCGGAGATCGCAGAAAAGACACTCTGACGGGCGCCATGCTCGAGCACGTTCTTCTTCGAGATCCTTCGATACCCTCCGAAGAGCAGCAGGCTGAAGGGAAAGAGCGGTATGGGGGAGGAGGGAGGTGCGCTGACAGGGGATTGAACGGGACCCTCTTCCGGGAAGTACACCCGTGCCCGTTTCGATCGGGCTCTTTGGCCTGTATCCTCCCTGGTATCGGTCGCCTTCGACCCCTGGTCAGGGATAACCGGGGTGGCCTGGGCAGGGCCGCAGGGATACTGGACTGGGATCCCCTGCTGCTGCCGGTGAGGTCCATGGGCTCCTGGGGAGGGGCCTGATGCTGAATGCTCCCCGGAACCTTCGGGTCCTGCCCAGGCCACCCCCGCACCTCCTGCAGAGGCGGCAAGAATACCAAGCGATCCATGCAGCTGCCCGGGAACCACGCTGCCTCCGTCACCCGGACCAGACCTCGCCAGGGCGTTTGGGGGGAGTTTTGGTCCGCTCTCTCCTCCATGCCCCTCCAGGATACCGGTCTCTGGCTCGGTGCCAGAACCTCTGTTCTGAAGGAGGCCGCCATTCCCTCTTCCAGGAGACGGGGTCCCGTCCTGGTCACCGGTATCAGGGAGTACGGGATCCTCTCCACCCATGAAGCCGGGACCGGGGGGGGATGCCCCTCCGGAACCCTCCTGGTATCCCTCCCCAGGGGAATCCCCGGAAGAAGAGAAGGGCCCGTGATCCTCCGAAGAAGAGAAGAAGCCATGATCGTCCGATCCGCTACCCGCATCGCCAGGTCCGCCTCCGGTCAGGGCACTGGGAGCATCACCAGGTCCTGCTGAAAAATCTCCCTGATACCCAGGTCCAATACCGGTCGAATCTGCTCCCATTGCGATGGTCGAGCTGCCTGCCTCTTCCAACCCCGGATCAGCCATGCTGGTCCCTTGGAGATCTCCCGGATCATCAGGGTATCCCGTTCCGGTGCCTGATACTCCGAAAGATTCCGCCTCCTGCACCGGGCTATCGGGTCCTGGTGCCGGGCTTTCCGTTGATTGGCCGCTGGAGTACTCCTGGAGACCAGGCGCTGATGCCCCGCCATTTCCCCCTTCTGCTGAGGCACACCCAAGGACCACGCAGAGGAGGAGGGTAATGACTATCCAGTATACCGGCCGTCTCATTTTACTACACTATGCGAAGGCGCTTCTTAAAAGGAATCTCATTCCGGCAGCTACAGGTGATGGCATCGTTTACAAACAAACCGCGGTTCTACCCGGCGCTGAAGGCGAGAGGTGACGGATGCAGACCTGCTCCATGGGATATATGTGATCAGGGAGCAAACCAGAAGAGCAGAGCATGCAGGTTATCCTCCCGGACAAAACACTCGTCACACGGCCGGGCGATCCCGTGGCCATCGCGGCCATCCTCGCGGACCTCGGCATACTCCCCGCAAGTGTCATCGTCCTGAAGAACGGGGAGCTGGTACCCGAAGACGTTACGGCTTCCGGAGACGACCAGGTCCGGATCATCCGCATTGCCCATGGGGGGTAAATCCTGACTACCTCTGGGAAAAGAACGGTTGCCGCCGATCGATGCTCTTCCTGCAAGGAACCTGCGGTCATCCTTGGAAGAGACCGCAGGGAACGGCTCTGTGCCGGTCATCTGATCTCCTCCATTGAGAGGCGTATCAGGGAGTATATCAGGGATCACTCCCTCATCTCCCCGGGGGACCATATCGCCGTCGCGCTCAGCGGCGGGAAGGATAGTACCGCACTCCTCCTCGTCCTTGCAACGATCCTCCCGGAAGTGCCGGATGTCTCGCTCACGGCTCTTACCATCGATGAAGGCATCGCAGGATACCGCGAGGAGACGGTCGACTCGGCGGTCCGCCTCACGAGGCACCTGGGTGTCAGCCACCATATCATCTCATTCCCTGATCTCTTCGGAGCGGATCTTGACACCCTCCTGCAGAAGAAGGGGCGTGCTGAGCGGGCCTGCACGGTCTGTGGAGTCCTTCGGCGAAAAGCCCTCGCAGAAGGAGCCCGGCGGGTGGGAGGGACCAAGATCGCCACCGGGCATAACCTCGATGACGAGGCCCAGTCGGTCCTGATGAATCTCCTCCGGGGCGACCTGGTCCGGCTGATACAGGACAGCTCGTCCGGGGAACCGGCCTGTTTCCTGCCGAGGATCAAGCCGCTGGCAGGAATCACTGAAAAAGAGGTTGTCACCTTCCTGTTTGTCCAGGGGTATTTTACCGAGCTGCCCGAATGCCCGTACGCCGGTACAGCCCTCCGGTCCGAGATCCGGACGATGCTTGGCGACCTTGAGTTCCGACACCCGGGGACACGTGAGAGGCTGATGAACTGGCAGGAGAGGGTCAGGGAACGGGTTACTCCCCGATCCATTGCCGGAGATCTCACCCGCTGCACCCGGTGCGGGGCGCTCTGCAACAGCGAGATATGCCAGGCGTGCAGGATCCTGGAATCACTCGGGATCGAATGATCCCGAAACGTCTAGTACCATATCCGGAATCAAGTGGATCCTGACGATGCCTGCCGGCCGGTTATTTTGATCCGTTTCGTGTGGGTATAGACGTTCATCTTCGATCCCCGCACAAATCCGACGATGGTCAGCCCGTTCTTCACGGCAACCTCCAGTGCGAGGGTGGTGGTTGCACCCCGGGAGGCGATGATCGGGATGTTTGCAATGAGGCATTTTCGTGCCATCTCTGACGAGACCCGGCCGGAGACGAGGATGAAGGTCCGGGAAAAATCAATCCCTTTTCGCAATCCATACCCGATGACCCGGTCAAGGGCGTTATGCCTCCCGATATCCTCGGAGACCGTGATGATGCCTTCCGCACCGGCCAGGGCGACGACATGGATACCCCCAGTCAGCTGGTGGAGTTCAGAAGTGAGGGTCTGCTTGATCAGGTCTGCGATACACCCTGACCCAACGGAAAAATCGGACCGGATGTTCGGGAGCTTTTCTGAGTCGATATAAGAGGTGCTCCCGCCACACCCCGAGAGGATCGTCTTTTTAGGCCCGACCACGCGGAACAGGTTCGTGGTGATCACGCTGATCCGGTTCTTTTCTACCCTGATCGACTCGATCTCTTCGGGACCCTTGATCACCTGCTCGGTGAAGAGGAACCCGGTGACGAAGTCCTCAAGATCTGCCGGGGTCATCATCGCCGTCATCATGTGCCGCCCGTTCACGAAAAGGGCATACGGGATCTCCTCGACAACCTCGTGGAGGATCTCCTCGACCTGCTCATCGGTGATCCGGGTGCAGGGCACCTTCCTGAACAACCGCGGGGGCTTCTTTTTCCCAGATCCACCACCTGCATTTCCCGCTGTTGGGGTATCTTCACCCACGTCCCATCACCACATCCATTTATTCCTTTATGGCATCTCTGATGCCGGCAGGATCACGGAGAACTCCTCTCTCCTGCTGGTTGATCTCTCCTGACTATTACTGAGGCGACCTTCAGAAATATCCTTTGCCTCTGACGAAATCCCCCGGTTCCCGTAATGACCCCCTGTCATCTTGCAGGAAAATTCCCGGGGGATACTCCTTCGATCCTCTTCTGGAGCACCCCGCACAGATGGTGTCGGCCATGTCATACGGGGTCCTGGAATAGCATCAGAAAGATTGATGCTGGCTGAATTAGCAGGAGGTCATATGAAGCAACCTGTTATCATCGCAATCCTGCTCCTCATAGCACTGGGAGCGTTCAACGGGGTGGCGATTTTCCCTGCGGCTGCCGATGCCGTGATAATTATCAAAGAGTTCCCGAACACCAACGATTCCAACGATAAATACCTGCCAGATATTGATGGATATCATATCGGATACCAGGACAATCGGAATGGGAACTGGGACATCTCAATGGCTGACCTGTCACACAGCGCCAATCCTATGCCTGTTTCCGCCAGTCCTGCCACACCAGATGGCCCAATAGGCGATTCAGAGCAAGGCAGGGGGGCCCTCTCCGTTGCCTCTATCCCATTCGGGGCAACCATCCTCATCGATGGCACGGACTACGGGACCACCAATAAACTGGTGAAGGATGTCCCGGCTGGCACCCGGAACCTGACGCTCATCAAAGCGGGATACCAGCCCACGTCGATGCTGGTCAATGTCCCGGAGGGAGGCCTGAAAGCCCTGCCTTCTGTCATCCTCGTAAAAGCTCCCCAGCTACCCGGGGATGTCGAGACCCTTCAGGCTGCTGTGGACGCTGCATCTGATGGTGACACTATTCTCCTAAAGAAGGGAACCTACCACGAGAATATCGTGATCAACAAATCGGTGACCCTCATAGGCTTTGGTCCTGGGAATACCATTATCAGTGGCGACACCGGCACTGAAATCATAAAGGGCGGTGTCATCAACATCACCAAACCACTCCTTCAATCATCCGGACCCAACGTCACTCTTGTTGGCATGACCATCATGCAGGGTACCGCACAGTATGGAGGAGGAATTTTCAACAGTGAGGGTGCCCTCACGCTTTCTGGTGTCTCCATTACGAACAGCACGGCATCCTTCAGTGGGGGCGGTATCTACAACCAGATGGGAATAGTGGTCATGAACGGGAGCATGGTAGCCGAGAACACCGCAAAAGTTGGCGCCGGAGTCATGAACGATGGCGGAACATTTGTGTTGAACGAGGGAGGTTCGATTTCCGGGAACTCAGCGCAAATTGCCGGCGGATTGGATAACCTTGCGGGAACGGTAATCATGAACGATGGCAGTTCCCTCACCAATAATTCGGCAACTTATGACGGCGGGGGAATGTACAGCTACTTCTATAGTACGATAACCCTGAATGGAGGCACGATCACCGGCAATACCGCCGAGACCGGTACCGGTGGCGGGATCTATTCTGATTCTGACAGCATTGTCAACCTGTTTGGCGGCGATGTTTCCGGAAACATTCCCAACGACATCTATTATTTTACGTGACGATCCTATCAGAATGCACGAGATACGAGATGACAGGTGACGACTACACACCCATTTTCGAACATACCTGTTCCTGCATGCAGATAGTGTTTCGAGTGACAATTTTTTATATGCGGGATGATCTCCTGCAAAAAAGTGGATCCTCTACCGATTTGTTCCAGTAACTTCCCGTTAAAAGAGTACCTCTCCCACGTACCGCATCGAGCGGGCCACCATCAAATCTGTTATCCCGAAGACGATGGAGAGGGCTTCAGGAAAATGCCCCAACAGTCAGGAGCGAAAGAGACCGATCTGCATAGGGCGAGAAAAGAGGGAGGAGCGAGAAAAATCGTAGAGTACGCATAAGGAGGTCCCGGACATTGGTACCTGGGCCGGGACAGAGAGGGGTCCCTCTGATAGATAGGTTGATCGTTCCGATCGGTATGAGGTCATCGTTCTCATCTCCCTCCGCGTACTATTCACCGGGAAACGGGATGTCCCTTTCCCCGCATCAGGGATGCCACGACCCCCACCAGGGAGAGCAGGGAGAAGATAAGAAACGCGTAATGCAGGCTCTGCAGGAACTCCGGGAAATACTCAGGGGTGATCATGACCGGCCCGATGAACAGGGAGAAGAGCATCATCACGATCCCCATCGAGAGCATCTGCCCGACGAGTCGCACCGTCCCGTTCATCCCGGACGCCACCCCCAGATACCTCTTCTCGACCGAGCTCATGATCGCGTTGATGTTCGGGGACGAGAAGATCCCAAACCCGGCCCCAAGGACGACCAGGCAGGCGACCAGGTACCAGATCGGCGTGGATTCCGAGATGAAGACCAGCGGGAACATGCCAACGGCTGTCAGTGCAATCCCGATCGAGGCAAGCACCTGGGAGTCAATCTGGTCGGAGAGTCGCCCGGCAACTGGTGAGAGGAGTGCCTGCACTGCAGGGAGCACGATCAGGATTCCCCCCGCCTGCTCAGGGGAAAATCCCCTCGTGAGCTGGAGGTCAAGGCTCAAGAGAAAGGTCACCGCATAGGTGGCACAATAGCTGATCAGGGCAGCAAGGTTCGAGAAGGCAAAGACCCTGTTCTTCGTGAACAGACTGAGATCAAGTACCGGGAGCGGTACCCGCAGTTCATAGAGGACAAAGATCACCCCGATAACGATACCGACAGAAAGAAGCAGCACACCCTTCAGGTCAGGGACGGTCGAGAGCCCGAGCATCACCGCAACAAGGCTGCAGGCATAAAGGACCGATCCCTTCAGATCGAACCGCTCGCCCTGACATTCCGCCCATTCACCCCGAAGTCTCCAGAGGATCAGGAGGCAGGCGAGTATCCCGAGGGGGACATTGACCAGAAAAATGCTCCGCCATCCGAGGTATCCGGTCAGGATCCCGCCAAGAAACGGGCCCATGGTGAGCCCGAGGTAGACCGCCATGATGTAGATACCAAGAGCCCGGCCCCGTTCTCCGGGAGAGAATACGGAGGAGAGGATCGCAAGGGCGGTCCCGAAGATCATGGCCCCGCCAAATCCCTGGATGAGCCGGATTGCGATCAGCATCTCAGGGAAGGAGACCATCGTCATGACAAGTGAGGTGCCGGTGAAGATGGCTATCCCATACAAAAAGATCCGTTTTCTCCCGTAGATATCGGCGATCCTGCCAAATGGCACCAGGAACACGGCAGAGGTGAGCAGGTACGCGGTCGTGATCCAGGAGAGGGTGATAGCGTCGAGGTGGAACTCGGCCGCCATCACGGGCAGCGCGATATTGACGGCCGATCCGTCAAAGGGGGTCAGGAACCCGGCAAGAGCGGCAATGAAGAGGACGATCCCTTTATCGGTGCTCGAAAGCGGAGGTGCAGGAGTGCGGCAGATGGCCGGCACCTCTCCAATTGTTGCAGGGGAAGGGTTCGGGCGTTCCAAAACGGGGGGTCACCATCCATAGAATGGGATCCCTTGAGCGATCCCAGGTAGTACAGAATCGGGCACTGGATAAAAAATGGTGTTGGTTTATTCTTATGGGACTCCACAGTAAAAGAACACGACTGATAAGTGCTGTGGTGCCAACCGGTGAAATTGAGCCCAGGGAGGAGATTCCCGGTGTCGTAGACAACGGGGTGAATCAGTTTTCTCCACGAATAGCGGCCAGGGATTAGAGGATCAAACAGGATTGGACAACCAGGTCCCTGGAGGTCCTTTGGTGGGTCTTTACCGGCACGTAACAGCAGGAGGATTTCCAGAGGAGTATCAGGAGAAAGAGAATAAAACCTTGAGAGCCAGAACAATACGAGGAGAATCAGAGATATCTGGAGAACCAGAACAATACCAGGAACGTCAAGGATACCTCTGGAGAACCAGAACCATACCATGAGAACCAGAGATGTATCAGGATA
This sequence comes from Methanoregula sp., assembly GCA_022710385.1. Classification (GTDB taxonomy): domain Archaea; phylum Halobacteriota; class Methanomicrobia; order Methanomicrobiales; family Methanospirillaceae; genus UBA9949. Next base: position 5,496 of record JAKLGZ010000004.1, on the reverse strand, counting down.
ACCAGAATAAAACCTTGAGAGCCAGAACAATACCAGGAACGTCAAGGATACCTCTGGAGAACCAGAATAAAACCTTGAGAGCCAGAACAATACCAGGAACGTCAAGGATATATCTGGAGAACCAGAACAATACGAGGATCAGAGGTATCTGGAAAACCAGAATACTACCAGGAGAAATTCTGGCTGCCCCGCATTCTTCCTTATAAACCTACATTTATCTGGAACCTGAATTCAGATGAGTATAGAGCACGTTTTCATCTTGTTATGTATTCCCATTGCTGAGGGACAGCCAATCATACATTGAAATGATCATTTAAAATCATTTCGTCCGTGACCATTCCTGTCCTAACCTTCGGCAAAAGAACACATTTGTGGAACCGGAACTGCATATGGTATTCCAGGGAATACAGGTCTGAAGTGTGCCATTTTCTTTGAAGGATCCGCTGATCACCAGCATTCCCTGCAGGGAAAGCACCATTTTTTGGGATGAGAACCTCTACCAGAAGTATACGTATGACCCTGGAGCGAATGATTGCCCGCCTGTTCCGGATGGACGATCGCACCTGGATGCGCCACGCAAACCCCTGGAGCGTGATGCTCCGCCTGACGGCGCTCCCCCTTCTTGTCCTTGCCCTCTGGAGCCGGCTCTGTCTCGGATGGCTTGCAGTCCTCCCCGTTTGCCTTGCCATGATCTGGGCATGGATCAACCCCCGGATCGTTCCTCCCCCTCAATCGCTCGATCACTGGACCTCAAAGGGGGTCCTCGGGGAACGGGTCTGGCTGAACCGTGATGTGATTCCTGTGCCTTCCCACCACCGGATGGTCCCTCATCTTCTCTCGGTCATTTCCGGAGTGGGGATGATCCTCGCCCTCTTTGGTGCCGTCACCCTCGACGTGTGGCCGACCCTTGTCGGAATTATCGTGGTCTGCCTGGGAAAGGTATGGTTCGTTGACCGTATGGTCTGGCTCTGGCATGACATGCAGGAGGCTTCCCCCGAATACCAGCGCTGGAAGAACGGGTAGCAGGGGTAATTTTGTTGAACCTGCCCTCCACCTGGATGAACCTCGTCGAGTTCACGATCTGCCCTTCTTTTCCGCGAAAAGGAAGGGAGAACACCCCCTTTCTCATGACCCTTTACTCCACTGAACTGAGATCCTCCAGAATACCAGCTCTCGGTGACCTGATCTGATGAACGCAAGGCTCTTTCTTCCTTCCACCACTAATCCGGGGCTTCTCCTTTCGTCATGTTCATAAATCGTGGAACTGATACCTCTTGGTATTGTGGAAGGAGAGGAACATGTCAGAATCAACCACCCATGATGGCCCGATCCGATGGAAATGCACGGTCTGCGGATTTGTGTTCACCGGGGAGAAACCGCCCAAAGGATGCCCCAATTGCCATAGCCCGTCCGGGGAATTTATCCACGAGCGGGAACTGGTCCCGCTCATCTACGATGGCGTACCCTTCGATGTGCTGATCATCAACGGGAGCACCCACCGGAATGGGAACACCAGCGTCATGGCCGAGATTGCGGAAGAGGTGCTCAGGGAAAAAGGGGTATCCTTTCGGCGATACAACCTGAGTGAATACAAAATAGACAACTGCTGGTGCTGCTACGCCGTCCGGGCCCAGTCCTGCAATTACCCCTGCAACAATCCGAAGGATGATATGCCGGCATTCCACCAGATGCTGGCCGCTGCAAAAGCCGTCATCATCGCCTCCCCCATCAACTGGAATACCATGTCAGCCCGCCTGAAGATCTTTCTCGACCGGACGACCTGCCTGCAGAACCTGTATCACCTGAAGAAACCGGGGCTCACCGAGGGGAAAGTCGCAGGGATCCTCGTCTGCGGCCACGAGGACGGCGGGATCAAGACCGCAATGGACATCTTCCTCAACCTCCAGCAGATGGGATATATCCTCGCCCCGTTCGGCATTGCATACAGGACCCACGGGGCTGAGTTCAACAGCAATGCAGACCGGGAGTTCTTCAGGAATGACGAGCTGGTGAAGACCTATGCGAGAGGCGTCGTGAACAACGTAGTGGAGCTGATGCGGCTCGATCCCGAGGGGCAGCTGAAGGGAAAGATCATCCCGGTGTCGGAATAAGACCTTCCGGAAGCTCATTAAACCGGCTCAAGATGAAACTGCCACGTGGGGGGTCCGCTTTTCTCTCCTTTCTGTAAACACAACTTCTGATCAGGCGGGACAGCAGGATAAGCATCCCGATTCTTCATTTACTCCGAGATCTGGCACTTCGATCCAGTGCAGGCTTTTGTTCTTCAAAAAGGCTCAATTTTTGGGATTTCTGTATGAGGTCAGAAAAGGGCAGCGTGTCAAATCCTCATACGTTCGCATGGCAAAGAATAGATTGGCACGTTACGATGTGGTGTAATGGACCAATGTATCCCAAGGAAGCCGTGCTCCCTTAAAAAAACTGCTTGCTCCCTGGAGCTTCTGCGGCAGAACAGGATTCTCCTGTCCGATCAGATTCACTCCACCAGAGCACCTTCCTCGATCTGGTGAACATTCTCGGTAACAATGTTGAATATGCCCCATGTCGCTCCCCCTTATGACGCGGAAGGATATGTCGCGTTCATGGAAAACCCAAAGGTGGAACTGATGAAAGGATGGATTACAACCATTATGGTACTGATGTGCCTCTTCCTCATGGTCGGGGCAGTCTCTGCGGCAGGCAATGCGAACTTCGTTACGCTGGTAGCAAAAGATCCGGCAACCTGGGAGCCGATAGAAGGAGGTACCTGGGGAAGGATGATGTTCAAAGAGATACCAAAGCCGATGTTTGTCTTCAACGGGAAGGGGCTCCTCCCCGGCCAGGAGTATTCCCTCATCAATTACTTCGATCCCTGGGGATCGGTCCCGCAATGTGCCATTCTTGGCACGGGGATTGCCAACGATGAAGGATGTGTCAATATAAAAGGAAATACTGGCGGATTCTCCGGAAAGATCTGGCTTGTCCCCACAAAAGACCTGACCGGGACCCAGTTTACTGCATGGAATCCTACTGAGTATCTCTTTGAGACAGCACTGATCTGATCTTCCTTTTTTTTAGAGACCGGGAAAAATTTCACTCATTATTGTCACAGCAGGGATACCCCCCGATGACTTTCCAGAACGTTTTACGGGGGAACAATCCACGTCGGGACATACGGAGAGATGATGAAGCGCCTTATGCACGATCATAGATGCTCCCATGACCGCCGATCGATGGAGAGAGCCGATGAAGTGCCTAAGGAAGGATATAAAAATCCTTGACAGATATCCGCAAAAAAGAAAAGGTGAAAATGGCGGGGCCATTTTCGTGGGAACCGTGGGCTGAGTTCCTGATTTACGCCGGCGGGATCATCACGGCATCGATGACGTGGATCACTCCGTTCTTTGTCTCGATGTCGGTCTTGACCACTTTTGCCCCGTCAACCATGACCGTCTCGTTCTCAACGGTGATTGTCAGCTGCTTGCCCCCTACCGTCGTCAGGTTCGTCTGCTTAACCACATCCGCTGCCATCAGTTTCCCGGATACCACATGGTAGAGCAGGATTTGGGTAAGGTCTCCCTGCGGTTCCTTAAGAAGGTTCGCGACCGTCCCTTCGGGAAGTTTCGCAAAGGCATCTTCCGTGGGAGCAAAGACCGTGAACGGCCCTGGTCCACTCAGGGTCGGGGTGAGGTTGGCAGCCTGGACTGCTGCAACGAGCGTGGTAAACCTCGCGTCAGCAACCGCTGTCTGGACGATATCTTTCATCTCCGGCACAGTCGTTGCCACAGGAGTCATTGTGGGCGTCGCGGTCGGAGTAGCCGGCGGGGCCGGCTGAGTACACCCGGCGCAGAGAAGAAGCGCACCAAGGAGCACCATCATACCAATACCAAGTACATGAAATTTCATACACACCAGTACCCCCATGTGAGGGTACAGAAACTTGACATCTTGAGTGATAAAAATAGCTGATACTGATGATGACCCCCAATCAAAAAAGAGATCCTCTGCTTGCCCAGATCCACCTGATTGAACGGCAACCTCTGGAGGGATCTCCCCTGAAAAGACCAGTTCTCCAGTGATCAAGCCGGTTTTATAGCGAGGTTTGCCATAAATTCCAAGATGAACCCGGTTTCTTCCCTACATGAGCTGACATATCTCTGGGGAAGTATCTCATTCAAAAAGAATCAGAAAACTCGCAGCACCGAATAGTGACCGTGCGACCTCCATTACCAATCTCGAGGATTATTCCCTTGAGAGAGAAGATCCTGCACGGATGCAGGGACAGGGGGAGAGAAGAGGTATCCTCTCTTTTTTCCGACTGTTGAAGAATGATGATACTCAGCAATCTCTCCATTCAGTGCAGATTCCCAGGGCTTTGGATCCCTGGTTTCTGGATAAAAGAGGACTCAGAAAATCCGGAAAAATCCGGATTCTTTCTTGATGTCCTGGAGGTTCAACTGCTCGTTACGTAAATATTCATGGCCAAACTGCTCTTTCCTGCATCATTGGAGGCAGTAAGACTCACCTTGTAGTATCCAGGGACCGTATAGGTATGCGTTGCATTCTTCAGGGTCGACGTGGTCCCATCACCGAATTTCCAGAGATAGGTATCAGGATTATTGTAGCTCTTATCAGTGAACGTGACGTTCAGTGGAGCCGCCCCGGAAAGGGTGTTTGCTGAGAAGAAGGCGATCGGCCTCAGGGGTTTGGCTGTTACATCAATATACTGGTTCTTTATTTCCTGGTCGGAGCCATCAGGACCCCTCACGGTCAGCTTTACGGTGTACTTCCCTGCGGAGGTGAAGAACTTGAGCGGATCCTTCACTCTGCTGTCCACGATCCCATCGTTGTTGAAATCCCACTCGTACGAAGTGATTTTTCCGGTGGACTGGGAGGTGAACCGGACCGGAAGCGGGGAACGCCCTGAAACAGGGGAGGCGGTGAACTGGGCGGATATAAGGGGAGTACCATTTGTGACAGAAATATAGTTCGTCTTCACTTCGCTGTCCGTTCCTCCCGGTCCGGTCACCGTCAGGTTGACCGTGAAGGCTCCAGCCGAGCCATAGGTATGGGTGGCATTCTTTGTGGTGGCATCAACGGTCCCGTCATTGGTGAAATCCCATGTATAGGTCAGGGGCCCGGTTCCGGTCGATGCATCGGTGAACGCCACCGTCAGGGGGGCAACCCCTGAAGTCGTGTTGGCTAAGAAGGCTGCCACAGGGGCTACCGGTGCCGTTGTTACCGTGATATAGTTCGTCTTGACTTCCGAATCGCTGCCGGCTGCATTGGTAACCGTCAGGTTGACCGTATACGTCCCGGCAGAGGCATAGGTATGGGTGGCATTCTTTGTGGTGGCATCAACCGTACCATCATTGGTGAAGTCCCACGCCCAGCTCGTGACAGCCCCCGTAGATGTATCGGTGAATGCTACCGCGAGCGGTGCAGTCCCGGAGGTTGTATTGGCAGAAAATGCTGCCACAGGGGCTACCGGGGCTGCTG
>JAKLGZ010000039.1 GCA_022710385.1 Methanoregula sp. | reverse complement strand
CGGGCCACCTGCTCCCAGTTCCCGGTGATATCTTTCACCCCCATCCGAACGCTCTCAAAGCTCCGCCCCATCAGATCCCCTCCAGGGTGGTCTGGTCCCCCGGGAGCCCGGCCGGGTGCCGCACCCGCCCGCTGCGACGTGGCCGTGGCAGGGCTGGCCAGTCCGGCGGTGAGAGGGAGAAGAACCGGTCTGCCCGATCGGCAAGGAGGGAGAAGGATGGGTCAGGGGACGGGGCGTACAGCACGACCGCGGCGTTCTGCCCTGCCCCTTTCAGTGCCTGTGCCACCTGGAAGAGGGCCTCCTTCCCGGATCCCTCATACAGCCCCGGATCATGCTCGACAAAGATGATGGTGTGATAGGAGTCGCGGAGGATGGTGAGGAGCTGGAACGCGGTGAAGGCTCTCCTCACCTCGATCGTCACCGACCTGCGGTTGATCCCGGACAGGAGCCTCGAATAGTTCCCGCTCACGAAGAGAAAGAGGAACCGCCGGAGTACCGGGTTGTCATTGAGCCCGGCAAGCACGAGATCCTCCGGTGCAAGGAGTGCCGCAAAGGTCCCGGTGCGCAGGGTGACGGTGGGGTGCAGGTCAAACTCCATTCCATCTCCAGGTGCACCTTCCAGGCTCCATAATGGCACAGAGCACGTGGCGTGAAAGTGCGATCGATAGGTTCAAGCACTGGGAAAAATCCGGTTAAACCGGGCGGAATAAGGAAAAAAGCCATCTAAAAGGAATAACTACGCGATAAGGCCCCTTTATCTGCCGGCACATTCGGGGAGCCATGGTGGTTCCGTGTCCTGGCGGGTCTGGAGCGGTTATGCCTTCGGGCGGAACGTCCGGGAAGGGCAGCGGCCGGCATCGCGGTCGGCAGGGACCCTGCCGTTGATGGTACACTCCCCCTCCTTCCCGTTCTTTGCGGTATAGAGGAAACAGTCAGCGCAGGTGGGCATGGGAGAATGATTCTCCCTCCCCTCACTTGGAGCTTTGCCTACAAAAGAGAGGAAGTGAGAAAGCCGTAGAGGAATGCGATGCCGGCAAGGCACATCAACGGGATTGCCACCTTGTCAGCGATCCCGAAGGTCCGCTCCCGGAGCCGGGTCCGGGCACGGGTGCGGTATCCCCGGAGATCGATGGTCAGGCCGAGGAGGGTTGCCCGCGAGAGCGAGTTTGAGACGAGCGGGACCATGACCGGAGCCACGCTCCTGATCCGGCCCATGAACCCGTCGCCAGGGTGGTATCCCCGTGCGAGCTGGGCTTCGTGGATCCGTTTCCCTTCGATCTGGAGGGTGGGGATGAACCGCAGCGCGATGATGAACATCAGGGTGTAGTCGACCGGGACCCTTGCTCGTTCCATGGTGTGGACCAGGTCGCGGGGCTGCGTGGAGATGACAAAGAGCTGGAAGGCGGAGATCAGGATGGCGAACCGCAGGGTCAGCACCGTCCCGACCGTGAGGGCACCAATGGTGATCGGGATGCTGCCCCCGATGAGCGGGATGAAGGAGGGTATAAGGTATCCGATGACAGCCCCATCCTGCACCGTCAGGATAGTGATCAGGTAGATCACGATGCTCATGAGGAGGATGAGGACCATCTGCTGGATGACCGGCCGGAGCAGGTGCCCTGCATAGGCGAGCAGGAAGATAAGCAGGAGGAGCCCTGCAAGGAGGGAGATGGATGAGGTGAGGATGGTCACTACGCTCACGATGATGATGAACAGGATCTTTGTGACCGGGTGGAGGCGGTGAAAGATCCCGTCTCCCGGTATGTACTGGAGGATCTCAGCCATGGGCTGCCTCCGCCCTGACATCATCGGCTATCCGGCCGGCCTCCATGTGGATCACCCGGTCGGCACACTGCCCTGCGATCTCGCGGCTGTGGGTGATCATGATGATGGTGTGCCCTTTCTCCTGGAGTTGTTTCAGGATCTCGAGGATCTCCCGCGACTCCGACCCGTCAAGGCCGGTGGTCGGTTCATCCAGGATCAGCACTGCCGGCTGCATGGCAAGCACGCAGGCGATCGCCAGCCGCTGCCGCTCCCCCCGGGAGAGCCAGCGGGGGTACAGATCGCGGGCAGCGGTAAGCCGGACGGTGGCAAGGGCATCCATGACCGCCTGCTCCCGGCCGGGGATCCCGAGGTTGTCGACACCGAACGCGACCTCATCGAAGACGGAGTCGGCGAAGAACATGTGGTCGGGGTTCTGGAAGACCAGCCCGACCGAATGGGCGAGCTCCGCGATCGGGGCTTTTGCAGCATCCTTCCCATCGACGGTGACCGTCCCTTTGTTGGGGCGGAGCAGGCCGATGAAGTGCTTGACAAGCGTCGTCTTCCCTGAGCCATTCTCGCCGACGATTGCCACGAATTCACCCTGTGCAATCGAGAGGTCGACGCCTGAGAGAGCCTCCTCCTCCCCGTAGCTGAAGGTGAGGCCGCGGGTGCATACCATCGGTGCAGAGCCATTTACGGCTGGTGATCTGGTCCTGATCCCCGAAAAATCGGGGATGAGGGTCCGGCGTGCGATCTCGTCCTGCAGGACAGTTGCCGGGGGTCCTTCGTTCCTGATTCGCCCGTTCTCGAGCACAACGATCCGATCGACCAGACTGGCCAGTTTCGTGAACTTTTGCTCGACGATCAGGATAGCCTTGCCCTGTGCCTTGAACTCTTCCAGAAGCCTGACAATGCTCTCGGTCCCCTGCTCATCGAGTTCGGACGTCGGTTCATCCAGGATCAGGATATCGGTCCCGAGCGCGAGCGTGGTCGCAAGCACCACCCGCTGCTTCTGCCCGCCAGACAGTGCATGGGGGGGACGATCCTTGAGTTCTTCAAGGCCGGTGACCGCGAGGACCTGCGCGAGCCGCTCTTCGACCTCGGCAACAGAAAATCCGCGCCGTTCAATGGCCGAGAGGACCTCCTCCTCGACTGTGGTGAAGAGGAGCTGGGAGTCGGGGTCATCAAAGAGGATGCCGACCCGTGTGGAGATATCGGTGAGGTCATGGTACTCGCGCACGTCTTTGCCGTCCACGGTCACCCTGCCGGTTTTCTTCCCCCCGTATTCATGTTCGAGAATGCCGGCTGCGGCCAGGCAGAGGGTGGTCTTGCCTGATCCGGAGTGGCCGGTGACAAGGACGCATTCCCCTCTCCTGAGGGTGAGGGTGATTTCAGACACCGCTTCCCGGTCCGCCCTGGGATAGGCATAGCTGACATTCTCGAGCGTGATCATTCCTGTCCCCGCATCAGGACCCGGCTTGCCGGGTAGTAGAGGATCTGGACGATGACCGCGTTGAAGACGGCAGTGATGACCACAATCGGGACAAAGGCAACGACAAAGCCCATCATGTCGCCATTGTATTTCGCAAGGATGGTTGCACTGACGAACATGATGGCTACCGCGGCGAAGGTGAAGCCGCTGGCGAGCGTGGTCAGGAACGTCGATATGGTTGGTGCCAGCTGGGTCCGGTTGCGAAGCACGGTGTAAAGTCCGAAGCAGACCAGGGCTCCCACCGGTTCGCTGATCAGGTTTGCCGGGGGGAAGATCGAGCTTGAGATCAGCATCGAGAGGATTCCGGCAACGATACCGATACCGAGTGCCTCGTATACTTTTGGCCGGACGAGGATGATCGCAAGGCAGTAGAACGCAATCACCATGTTGGGGGTGAGTGGGGTGTGGAGCATGGCCAGGAAATAGCGCAGGATTGCTCCAACGGCAAGCAGGATGCCTACTATGGCAATATCTCGTGATTTCATGGTATTTCACCTGATTTTTTTTATTTTTTTGGAGTGAGCCGGGGCATGCCCGGAGATGCAGTAAAAAGAGTTTCAGCGCCAAGGTTCGAGGACAGGGAAGAATACGGTGGATCTCATCAGAGCCCGGGGAACCGGGAATACGATAGGCATCTTGTAATCTCCTTCCTCGTGTGATGTATAATTTTATACAATAATGTATAAAAATATACTGATAAGCAATCTCCCCCTTAGAGGACCAGCTGCAGGTACACAAACCGCAGCTGGTGCCCTCCTCAAGGCCTTCCTGGTTGACACTGCCACATGCTTATTGCTGATGGTGAGAGAGAACAGAGCATGGCTGAATGGAAGTACTGCCTCCTCCTTCTGCTGCTGCTCGGCATTGCAGCTGGTCCCGCTGCCGCACATCCGCCTTCGGGGATGATGCTGGTATATAGCGAACAAAACGGCGAAGTGGCAATGACTGTGAACCATAGTGTCAGCGATCCTTCCACCCATTATATCGGTGAAGTGACCATCAGGAAGAACGGTGGGATGGAGATCGGAGAGGTCTATTCTGGACAACCGTCCGGGGATACTTTTACGTACCGGTATCCGATCATCCTCACTCCAGGTGATGAGATTGTCGCAACCGCTGAATGCAATATCGGGGGATCAGGAACCGCCCGGTTTCTTATGCCCGGGCAGACCGTCCCGGCTCCCTCTGGACCGGATACCGTCCCACGGTACGTGTACCATGCCGTTCTGATAATGGCTGGCATTCTCTGTATCATCGCTTCGGGGCTGATCCCTGTCTATGGGAAGAGAATTGCCGGCTGGTACCGTCTCCACGTGGTAACCGCTGCGATCGGGAGCATCCTTGTCATTCCGGCACTCTTCCTGGTCTTCCGGGTCTCCTACCTTTCGTTGTCTCCCTCAGCATTTGCCATCCACGTGATCCTCGGGCTCCTCCTTCTTCTGACCCTCATTGCAACAATTGTGCTCTCCCTGATCAGGAACCGCATGGGGCCACGGAAGCGTCTTTTCAGGAATGCCCATATCTGGATGGGCCGAGTGTTCATCATTCTCATGGTAGTGAATGTCATCACTGGGCTCACGGCTGTCGGAGTTCTATGAAAAGAAGGGATACCTTGTTATACCCCGGAGGGAATTCCGCAGCACAGGAACAATTGGTGCCAATGACGAAAATTCTGATTGTGTATTATTCGTTGTTTGGCCATATCCACCGGATGGCAGAGGCGGTTGCCCTCGGGATACGGGATGTCCCGGGATGCGAAGCGGTGCTCCGGCGGGTACCCGAGACGCTGCCCCAGGGGGTGCCGGAGAAGATGGGGGCAGGGGAATTCCAGAAGGAGTTCTCCAAAATCGCGGTCTGCACGATGGAGGAACTGGCGGGGGCGGACGCGATAGTGGTCGGGACACCGACACGGTATGGGAATATGTGCGGCCAGATGCGGCAGTTCTTCGATTCAACGGGCAAGCTCTGGGTAGCAGGCGCTCTGGTGGGAAAACCCGGGAGTGTCTTTACGAGCTCCGGGACCCAGCATGGGGGGCAGGAGTCCACCATCCTCTCCGTGCATATCACTCTGCTGCATCATGGGATGGTTATCGTCGGGCTCCCGTATGCCTTCGAGGGGCAGAGCAGGCTTGACGAGATCACCGGGGGAAGCCCATACGGGGCATCCACCATCGCCGGCAATGGGCCGGGCACCCGGTGGCCGAGCGAGAACGAACTGGCTGCAGCCAGGTTCCAGGGAAGGCTTGTCGCAGAGATTGCGAAGAAGCTTGCAGGGTAGGGAAAAAAGTGAAATCGGAATATGAGAGACTGTTGCTCTACCTTAAAGTATGAACTGAGTCGGTGGACAAACTATCTTGAGATTCGTTCCACGATTGAGGATTTTTTTAAAATTTATCAAAGATGCTCTTTCCCATCAGAGATTACACAGATATTCACAGAGATCTGTCGTAAAATTCGTTTGTATTGATGTACTTTTAGCAGGGATGACTATTCTGACCGGCTTTCACTCAAAAACCAATTACAGGCCTTGGCTGAAAAGGTGATTTTAAAAGGGATTAATTTGGTTTATGGTCCGATGAATACCCTTTCCTGTCCCACCTTGGTTCTCATTCAGCTGGAGGTACGCTGGTTTCGGCAGATCGCTTGATATGGTGTCATTTCGGGCCATAAATCCCTGTTATACATGCCCGGGTTTTCCGCCATCTGCACCAGAATGGTCCCTCCGTTCGGCATCAAAGTACCAGTCCCTGATAAGCTGACTAATCTGGTCATCAATATCAGTGAGCTCCTCATCCCTTGCCTGCCTGTCAAGGACACACTCTTCCCAGAGATCCACCAGGGTTGCAAGAGTTCTCTCTTTTCGTTCGAGCAGTTCTTCGAGCCATTTGATCTTCATCAGGAGGACCTCTCTCTCGCGATCTGCATCGCCTTTGATACTGTCCACCGGTCCAAGCGAGGCAGAATAGAGTTCGAGTACCTCCCCGATGCATTGATCAGGATTGTGTACATTACGAATTTTCATGATATGCTCCAGTGTTTCATTCAGTGCGGAGTCGATGGTGATACGGATCTGCTTCTCGTTCATTAGCGATGGATAAGGCGGGAACGGTCTTCATCGTTTCCATGCAGGGAATCCGGCCTCACGATGAGGATCTTCGCGGATACCAACCGGCAGAAAAAATTGGATTATTGCTCTAAATCGAAAGAATAGGTCATGTTCGATACGACAGTGCCGTTCCGGACCAGTTCAACATCAATATCGTACATCCCGGCACTCAGCCCGGAGCAGGATGAGCAGGTGGGAAGGGTATGGTTGTACCTGAGAATATTCTGCCCTGGGGTGAGCGTCACCGGGATCTCCTTGTCGAGCTGATAGTCTCCGTGCCGGCTCTTGATCCCAACAAGCTTGAGCGTGGTGTTGCTCAGATCCCCTCTGGCGCTTGCAGACACAGTGATGTTCATGACTTCCTTGGAATGGTACAGGTCTTTGTCGGTGGTGATGGAGGTGATGGTAGCACTACCGGGACCCAAAAAATAGGTATATGCGATTACCGCACCCGCCGCGATAATCACCACGATGAGGGCAATGATGAGAAGATCACGTCGCATAAAAAATGGTAGTCCGTGCTTGGTTATTATACCATTGGCAGGGAATCAGGCAGATACCCTTTTTTTCACAACGAGGGTATTTTGTTTTCACACTGGGAGAACGGAATCTCACCGGCGCCGATCGTTCCTGTCATGGTCCCAGCTTCATGGTTTTTCCCTGCTCCCGTTCGGCACCAAGGTATAAATGTCCCTGGAGCCACCATCATGGGAATAGTGATATCCATGACTGGCGATCTTACCCTCTCTGTTGTACCAATAGAAAAACCTGAAGATGTGAATGTTATCCTGGGGCACTCCCACTTTATCAAGACGGCAGAAGATCTCTACGAGGCGGTTGCCGGTGCGGTCCCCGGTGCCCTGTTCGGGCTTGCATTCTGCGAAGCATCGGCAGACCGGCTCGTCAGGACGGAAGGCAGCGATGAAGCGCTGAAGGAACTTGCCGGTAAGAACGCCCTCCGTATCGGGGCAGGGCATTCGTTTCTCCTCTTTCTCCGGAACTGCTACCCCATCAATGTACTGAACACAATCAAGAATGTTCAGGAGGTCTGCACCATCTATTGTGCGACCGCAAATCCTGTCGAGGTGATCATGGTCGAGACCAGCCTTGGACGCGGGATCCTGGGAGTCATCGATGGATCATCCCCGGTTGGCGTTGAAGGTCCGGAGGATGTCCAGAACAGGATCGACCTGCTCCGAAAGTTTGGATACAAGAGGGGATAATGCAGAGAAACCAGGAGAGAAGATGAGATACTGGGTGAAGGCTTAAAAGAGATATGAGCCGGGAAACCCACAGCTCTATCCCCGTAAGAGGGGACTATCCAGGAGAAGGTTTCGTAACCGAGCAGAATTTAGGGATTGTTCAACGCCGCTTTCACGGCATCCACGACCTCGGCAACCTTCTCCCCTTTGATGATATCATGCCGGGTCAGCACATGTTCGCCGATCACGGTCACCCCCTTCCCGGCGAGTGCCTTCTTCATGATCGGGATGGTCTCACCTGCCTTTGAGCCGCAGGTTGCAAAGAGCACGGCCTTCTTTCCTTCACCATTCCGGAGGGCATCGATAGCACCGTTGGTGACCGGGGTAGTCTTCCAGAACCAGACCGGCGTTCCTATGACGATCAGGTCCGATGATGCGAGATCGATCTCGACAGGCTCGACAGGATCAGCTTCTTCGCGCCGGGCCCTCATGCTCCCGGTGGTATATGCCGTGATCTTGTTGTAATGGGTCTTTGGCTTCACTTCAATGAGGTCTCCCCCGCAGGCTGCCTGTATCTTCTCGGCAACTCCGCGGGTTATCCCCGAATATGAGTGAAAAATGATGGAGATCGTCATGAGGGGTACTCTTCCTTTTTTATCTAATATTCCTGCCGAATACCAGTGAGGAAGAGGAAGAGGGACCTGGGACGTCTGCGATGTTCCCTGGAACGTCAGTCTCCATGAGTGCCCCTTTCGGTAGCATGCAACTGCTGGTTCCTGTCCAATCCTGAAAAAAATAGATATAGGTTATCAGATATACCGGGCTTTCTTGGAGAGCTGGACCGGCGTGTAGAGCGGCCGGTAGGGCATGCATGCGGTCTCTTCCTGCATGAGCTCGATCAGCACATCCTCGGTCATCGTCTCCTTGTGCGGCTTGTTCGGCTGGGACTTTGCCCTCACCGTAACGGTCAGGATCCCCTTGTCCATCTCGGCGTCACCGATGACGACCACGAACGGTACCCAGTCAACTGCCGCGTCCCTGGCTTTCTTTCCGACACTCTCGTCCCGGTCGTCGAGGTCGGCACGGATCGCGGCACTACGGATCCGGGCGGCAACCTCGGTGGCAAACGGGAGGTGACGCTCTGCTACCGGGATGACCCTGACCTGGGTGGGTGAGAGCCAGACCGGGAGCATCGGGACCTTCTGCGTGCTCGTGGTCTCGAGGATGGCACAGATGACCCGCTCCACGCTTCCGGTCGGTGAACAATGAAGGATGGGGGGATGGACTGCGTTCCCGTCCTGGTAATACTTGATGTCGAACCGTTTCGAGGACTCGACATCGATCTGGACGGTCGGGTTCTCGATCGGCCGTCCCTGCCCATCGATGGCAGCCAAGTCGACCTTGGCCACCCAGTAGTGGACCCGGTCGGAAAGGATCTCGATCAGCATCGGGACGCCTGAATCGGCAACGATCTTCTTCACCCAGTCATGGTACTCATCGTAGAAGTCACGGGTGCAGCGGAATACCCCGAAAAGGGCAGTGCCGAAGTCCTTCCCGGTCTTCCAGCCCATCGAAAGCTGCTCCTCAAAACAGGTGAGGGCTTCGGGCATGTCCGTGCAGAGGCTGTGCATGTCGGGCATCGTGAAGGCACGGAGCCGTTTCAACCCGATCACCTCGCCTTTCTGCTCGTGCCTGAAGGAGTAGGTGGAGAGCTCGTACATCTTCATCGGGAGCGAGTTCGGGGAGATGTGCATGTCCCTCATGATCGAGAACATGCCAAAGCAGGCGGCAAACCGGAGCATCATATTCCGGTTCCCGCTCTTGAACCGGTACTGGCGCTCGCCGAACTTCTCGGCATGCTCATAGATGGCTGTGTCCGCCAGATCGTACATGACCGGCGTCTCGACCGGGGTTGCCCCGTAGGGGAGGACGACGCCGAGGACGTAATCGGCAAGGAGGTCCCGGATCAGCTTTCCCTTTGGCATCCACCGGAGGTGCCCGACATCGGAGACCGGCTCGTAATCAACCAGTTCCTTTGCCCGCATCAGTTCCACGTGGGCAGGTTCGCCTCCCCCGGAGGCCGGCTCGCCCAGTTCCTTTTTGAGGAGGCAGCCGAATGGGCTGTTGTCGAGGTACAGCCTTGCGTCATGCGTGGCACCATCAGGGGTCATCACGAAGAACTCGTGGGTTACCTCCTTCTTCTCCTTCTTTGCCGCTTCTTCAGAGGGGAGGATGGTCTTTGAGAGCTCGGAAAGCGGGTGGCCTTTGCAGGAGAGGATAAAGGATTTGTACCATCCGAAGGGTGCCCGCTTTACCGTAAAGCCCATACCGGTGAGACCTTCCTCAAGGGCTTTGAGTGCCCAGACCGCAGCATCCGGCCGCGAGAGATCACTGCTCAGGTGGGCATAGGGATACACCACGATGGTCTCGACCGATAACTTGTCCGCTACAAGGCCGATCTCGGCCAGTGCCTGTTCGACCACGCCCTCAAGGTCGTCCTCGTCAACGGCCTCGACGGCACAAAAGACTGCCAGGGCCTCTTCTGCCCGGTCAGAGAGCAGGCTCGTCTCCTCGGCCATGCCCGTCTTCTTTTTTGCTTCGTATTCAATGAAATCGGAATGTATCAGAAGGAGCCGCATGCGTCATCTCCGATAAATATGCATTGTTGTCCGGATTATGTCTGTATTCATAAGGTATATATCCATCAGGAGCGGGGATTTTCGTGGTAACGGGAGAGGGTTGCCTGCCGCTGGTCCATGTACTTGGCACCTGCTTTCAGGTTGTAGGGCTGGGCTGCCCGCTCGGTCGTGTAAAAGACGAGCTGGCCGATCGGCATCCCTGCATACACCCGGACCGGGCGTGCATTGACGTTGCACATCTCGAGAGTGATCGACCCCCGGAACCCGGCATCGATCCACCCCCCGGTCTGGTGGAGCTCGACCCCGAGGCGTGCGATGCTGCTCTTCCCCTCGATGCTTGCCACGATGTTGTCGGGGAGCCCGATCACCTCCATCGTCTCGGCAAGCAAAAAACGGCCGGGATCCAGCACGAACGAATCGGCATGGCAGTCGGCTGTGCCGCTCGCGATGGTCTCTTTCCGGTACGGATCGATCACCACCTCCCCTGCCTCGTACCAGAGGAAATGGTCTCCGAGGCGGATATCGAGCGAATTGGGCTGGACGAGGGCAGGGTCAAAGGGATCCACGTGGATAAAACCCCGGGTTATCCGATCCAGGATCTGCCAGTCGACAAGGATCATCGGCCTCAATATGGGCGGGGAGAGGTAATGAGGGTGTCTGAACAGCCCCCACTCTTCACGTGGAAAACAGGCAAGCGCTGGTTCAGGAAAAAGGAGGAATGGTGGATTTCACCTGGTGGTATCGTAGACCAGCGTGATCGTTCCGACACCATCAGAGAGGGTCAGCTCGTTTCCGGAGATCTTGTAGACTTTCATCGCCGGGAGGATTCCAAGATATGAGCTCTCGAGATCCATGACCCCCGGCTCACCGCAGTACATCAGCGTGGTCGCAAATCCACTCATGGTGATACTGTTCCCTGTGACGGTGTAGGATCCAGAGTAGCTGTTGCACCCTGCATTTCCGCTCACCTTTCCGTCATCGGCAAACTGGATCGATATGGGATTTGCACTCCCCGTTGTCCATGGTTTTCCCTTCGAATCGACATACGAGTTCAGATACCACATCGTGCCGGTCAGTGGGGCAGGAGTCATCTGGTAGGGAGGGACCGTCGAATAGGTGAGGAGGGCTTTTCCCCCGCTGTCTTTAATCGTCAGGGTATCACCAGAGAGAGAATAGGTTGCTGCACCCTGGATGGCGGACAGGTATACCGTCTCCTGGGTCATGATTCCGGCAGGTTCATTGCAGTTCATCTTTGTCGATGCCGGTGCGCCGATTGAAAGCCCTACAGGGGTCGCCTCGTAGGAAGCAGTATACTGGTTGCATCCTGCCGATCCGGATACCTTGCCCTGGGCATCGAAGAATGCAGTGATCGTGGTTCCCGGTTTTACCGAGAGTGATGCATCCCCCTCGTTCAGTGAGACGAGATACCAGGTAATGCCGGTAAGTGACTGCGGGGCCTGTTGCGTGGTCACAGGGGTAGGCTGAACAGTGGGCGGACTGGTGGTCGGTACAGGGGTGGTCACCATCTGGGGTGATGGTGACGTGCATCCGCTGATGCAGAGCATCAGGATGAGGGCGAGTGCCGCAAGCCCATAAGCGAGGATTCTCATAAGAGGTGATATGGAATTTCGCTATTTAAGTCCTGTGGATAAATGATGGGAGATCAGCTGGATGCTCTGGGGACATCCCTGCAGGGATACTGCAGCTCAATCCCTGATGACAGGCAAAGATTCCGGTCCGGATGGGATGGTATCAGGATTTCAGGGGAAAAGAGCATTCCCAAATCCCCGCGTAGCGGTCGCCGGTTCGATGAGGCTGGTATTCAGGGTGTTTCGCCTCACCACTCCTTTTGGGGATCATCCTGCGGGATCTCCTTTCTCCGCTCGAAAGCCGCTGGGTTGATATTCCACTCGGATCGCCGCAACAGCCCATGCAGTGTCGTTGCCTCGCGGGAGGTGAGCATAGCCCGGCCAAGGACCCTCCTGATCAGGAGCATGGTGGGGACCCGCTTGAAATCCGGGTGATGGATCAGGGTGAGGTACGAATCGATATGGGTGTACAGGTACTCCATCTCCTCTCTCGTGGCAAGGAGGTACTCACCCCGCGGGAGATGGGCAAGCTCATAGCAGACGATCCCGACCGCGTGTGAGAGGTTGAGGATGGGATATTCCTTTGCCGAGGGGATAGTGCAGACGATGTCGCTCTTCTGGATCTCCTCGTTGTTCAGGCCCCAGTTCTCCCGTCCGAACAGGATGGAGATGCGTCCATCGATATCAGCGATCAGCTCCCTTATCTCGTTTGGGGAGAAGTAGGGCATCCGCATCGGGTTGCAGACCGACTTGCTCACCTCGCCCGTGGTCGCGATCACGATGCTGCTCCGGGCACAGACCTCCTCAAAAGAGAGCCGTTCGGCGTTCTCGAGCACATCGGCTGCATGGGCTGCCCTCATGAACGCTTCGTCCCCTAATTCACAGGGATCGATCAGGACAAGCCTGGTGAACCCGAAATTTTTCATCACCCGTGCGGCAAATCCGACGTTCCCTTCATAGAGCGGGGAGACGAGGACGATCTCGATTTCAGGCATGGAATGGGAGGATCACTGGATTGCCCTGACGGTCTCTTTCAGAATCCCGATGCCCAGGTCATAGACTGCATTGCCAACTACGATGGTATCTGCATACCTGGCCATCTCGGCTGCTTTTGCTGCGGAATTGATCCCGCCCCCGTAATAGATGGCCGCGTTCTCCACCGCTGCTGCTGCCTCCCTGACAATCCCCGCATCCCCATATGTCCCGGAATACTCAATATAGACGATGGGGAAGTGGAAGTAGTGATCAGCGAGTGAGGCAAACGAGGCGACCTCTTTTCCTGTCAGGGTGCAGGTTGCCTTGGTCAGCTTCCCCACCGCAGAATCAGGGTTCAGCACGATGTATGCCTCGGGGACCACCTTCTCCCACTCCACCTGCTGCCTCTGGATCCAGGACCGGTGTTTCCCCACGATCCACTGGACTTCAGGAGAGTTCAGTACCGAGGGGACAAAGACAAGGTCCACGCCGTCCCAGAGCACTGCCTCCGGGCCGGCCGGTTCCACCACCAGCGGGAGCCCTGACGCCCGTGCCTCCTTGGCAAGCGCCGCCATGTTCTCGGCCGTCACATTGAGCGTCCCCGAGAGCATCAGGGCATCG
>JAKLGZ010000038.1 GCA_022710385.1 Methanoregula sp. | reverse complement strand
CAGCCGCTGCCGGTTGTGATCTGGGGGGCGACCCGTCACGGCTCGCATCGTTTCAGGCCATCCAGGGCAGGATGTCCCAGACATCTGAAGGGGGGATCCGGATCATCGACAATTCAAATTCAGGGACCTGTGCACTGACAACCCGGTCTGCGGTGCAGTACGCAAGGAATGTTACAGGCAAAGAGGAGATCACGCTCGTCACCGGGAAAGAGACCGGGGCGGTGTGCGAGGGATTTCCAAGAGAGGATATCCTTGCTGTGATCGGTGAGATCCAACCTGCCATGGTGATCATGGTTGGCAGCGAATATGCCGGGATCGGAGATGATCCCGGATGCAGGAGTATCCCGTTCCATTATGCTGGATCCCTTGCCGAGGGGATTTCCATCGCACGCACCCTTACCAGCTGTGGAAGCATTGTCCTTTCCGTGAAGTGCTGGAGGTGAGAGAAGCCATGAAGTATATGCAGCCGAGGCCGAGTTCGATTGTCGCTGCCCTCTATACCGCCCGCGATCTGGAGGTCGATGTAGCCGTACTCCACGGGCCGTCAGGATGCTCGTTCAAGCATGCCCGGCTCCTTGAAGAGGACGGGATGCGGGTGCTGACCACCTCGCTCGCCGACCACGAGTTCATCTTCGGGGGGCAGGAGCCGCTCGAACGGGTCCTCAGGTATGCCGAGGAGCAGTTCCACCCCCACAGGATGGCGGTCGTGGGTACTTGTGTCTCCATGATCATCGGTGAGGATCTCAAGTCGGCAGTAACCCTCTCGGGCGTCTCAACGCCAACCATCGCGATCGAGATCCATGCAGGATATCCCGAGAACATAGAGGGTGTGATCGCCACCCTTGAACCCGCCGCTGAGGCAGGATGGATCTCAGCCGATGAACTCGAACGCCAGAAATACCTGCTCGGGATGGCAAACGAAGTGGAGCGTCTCCGGGGAGCAGCCTGCAAACCGTATATAGAGCCCTCCCGGGGGGATCTCAAACATCTTGTTGCGGGAAGGCTGGCCGCCCTTGCAGGTTCGGGAAAGAGGGGGGTTGCAATCATGAACGCCAAGAAAGAGACCGCATACATGTTCGCGGATGAACTCCTGGCGCTCCATGACCTCTGCCCCTGTGCCGACATCACGTATCTTGCAAACCTTGAAGCCAGGGGTCTTCCGAAGGTCCGGCAAGATGCCCGGCGGATCCTTGCCGGGATGACCGGGCGCGGGCTGGAACCCGGGCTTTTAGGGGCCCTCGATGAGTACGGTGCAAACGGAGAGGCGGCAGGGAAGCGGCTTTCAGAACTCGACCCTGAGTTTGCGCTCATTGTCGGGGTTCCGCATGCGATCCCCCGGGAATATACCGATGGGATCGAATGCTTCTCGATAACGAACGGCCCGCGGCAGGTCGAGCCACTCCGTGACCTTGGGCACCGGCACGTTGTCGTTGAGGTGGATCTCCATCCCCGGACCCTTGGCGTGAAAGATATTGTCGAGAGCGAGTTTGGTGCGATCCTCCGGAGCATGTCATGCGAGCCCTGATGATCTCAGGGGACCGTTCAGGGAGCGGGAAGACCAGCATCAGCCTCGCGATCGCTGCGCTGCTCTCCCAGAAGATGACGGTCCAGACGTTCAAAGTGGGCATGGACTACATCGATCCCTCCTACCTCACCGGAGTTACAGGGCGTCCCTGCCGTAACCTGGATACCTTCGTGATGGAAAGAACAGACCTTGCCAGGATCTTCGCCCACGGTATGGAGGGATCCGATTGTGGCCTTGTAGAAGGTGTCAGGGGTCTTTACGAGGGGGCAGAGTCCCTCGGCGATGAGGGGAGCAGTGCAGCGGTCGCAAAGCTCCTGAACATACCGGTCGTACTGGTGGTAAGTGCACGGAGCATCACCCGGAGTGCGGCTGCGATTGTGAAGGGATTCCAATCATTTGACCCAGCGATCGATATCAGGGGGATCATCCTGAACAATGTCTCCGGGCCACAGCATGTCCGGAAGGCTACCGAGGCGATCGAGCACCATTGCGGGGTCCCGGTCATCGGGGCAGTACCACGCCAGCCTGACATGGAGCTTGCGATGCGCCACCTGGGGCTGGTGCCCTATCTCGAAGGAAAGACTGCTCCTGCGTTTCTCCGGCGCATCCAGGACATTACTGCAATGGTGGGGGATCATATCGATCCCGATCTCCTCCTCGGACTGTCAGCCACAGTCCCCACCCCTCCTGGCCATGATCCCCTGTTCGAGCCTGCGGAGGCACCCGATACGACCATCGCAGTTGCACTCGATGAAGCGTTTAACTTCTATTATGCGGATCTCTTTGACCACCTCAGGGCTGGCGGGGCAAAGGTAGTCACCTTCAGCCCGATCCATGACCGGCTGCCGGAGGCGGACGGGTACATCTTCGGAGGGGGATACCCCGAACTGTTCCTGCATGAACTTGAGGCAAACGATCGGATGAGGGATGCGGTACATGAGAGGTCGCGGGAGGGCATCCCGATATACGCCGAATGCGGGGGCCTGATGTACCTCACCGGGGCGATACGGACGAAAGCGGGATGGCAGGGATCAGACAAGGAGGAGTCCTGCGCGATGTGCGGGGTCTTTGATGGTGAAACGATGATGCCTGCACGCCGGATTGTCAGTTATGTCGAAGGAGAGAGTCAGGGAGGAAATCCGCTCGGTGCAGGTCATTTCAGGGGCCATGAGTTCCATTACTCTGATGTGAATCTCCCGGCGGATACCCGGTTCTCCTACCTTCTCTCGCGTGGCAAAGGGATAAAGGGGCAGCTCGATGGTGCCGTCCGGGACAATACAATCGGGAGCTACACCCACCTTCACCCGGTAAGCAGCCGGAACATGTTCTCGTCTTTTATCGCCTCCTGCAGGACCGGCGCCCGGGGATAACCAGCAGGTAAAAAATACTAGTACTTCCAAATCTAGCAGGTATGATCATCTATATTGACGGGAAGTATCTGCCAAAGGAAGAGGCACACATCTCTGTCTTTGACCATGGATTCCTCTATGGGGACGGGGTCTTTGAAGGGATCCGTGCCTACAACGGCAGGGTCTTCCGCCTCCAGGAGCACCTCGACCGGTTATATGACTCTGCACGGACCATTGACCTCAAGGTCCCGGTCCCAAAAGAGGAGATGGCCGGGATCATCCTTGAGGTGCTCAGGAGGAACAATCTCTCGAACGGCTATATCCGGCCACTCGTCACGAGGGGTGTGGGAGACCTTGGACTCGACCCGAGGAAGTGCCCGATAGCCTCGGTGATCGTGATCGCCGTTGAATGGGGTGCGATGTACGGTGATCTCTATGAGAAGGGCCTCAAAGCGATCACAGTCTCGGTCAGGAGGAACCCTGCCGAAGCGCTCCCGCCGAATGTCAAGAGCCTGAACTACTTGAACAACATCCTCGGCAAGATCGAGGCGAACTACAAGGGCGGCGATGAGGCGATATTCTTTGATACCAACGGGTATATGTCGGAGGGGTCGGGCGACAATATCTTCATTGTGAAAAATGGGATCATCTTCACCCCACCAACGCTGAACAACCTCAGGGGGATCACCCGTGCCGTGGTCCTTGAGATTGCGAAATCACATGGCCTTACCCTGGTGGAGCAGAACCTCGGGTATTACGATATGTATTCAGCAGACGAGGTCTTTGTCACGGGCACTGCGGCCGAGGTCGCCCCGATTGTCCTGATCGATGGCCGTGCGATCGGCACCGGAAAACCCGGCCCTGTCACCCGCCAGCTGATGGCAGCGTTCAGGACGGTCACCGAGACTGAAGGGACCCCGATCAACCAGTGATACTCCTCGCCATCCCCATCCACAATTATTTTTACGTTGAAGATCTAACAGGATAAAGCAACTTTGCTGCTATAGTGTAGTCCGGCCAATCATTTCGGCCTTTCACGCCGAAGACTGGGGTTCGAATCCCCATAGCAGCACTCTTTTCATGACCCCCGATTTATGCGATTAGCAACCAGATGTTCCCGATAGCCTCGAGGGATGAGGGGAATGATGGCGCTGAATGCGGGATCACTTCTGGTACCTGGATCACCTTAAAATTAAGCCCATTTTGGGCTCCGTTTCCCCCATTTTGAACATGGGACCGCATTTCCATTGGAAATTGTGTTTATACACATGGATAATATTGACAAAATCGCTTCATTTCAAAAAATAGTCGCAAATATCTGATTAAAAATGATCTCTTTATTGAGGTTCTGTACGAGAGAAATAGGAGGTAGTAGAATACTCTGATGGAACAGGAAGAAGCCCGTGCATGCAATCTGTGAAGGACTTTTGCGGACCAGTAATCGGTTGATTTTATGGGATTAAAAGAATATTTAAACGTTTATTTTCAATATATCGCGTTTACAGAGCTTTTTAGTGGTTTTAAGAGAGGATGGCATGCCAGATGAGCGGTTATACCTCCGAAACCTTTAAACATCTGGAGCTGATCCTCACAATGGGGACTTTCAATGGTTGCAGCGGAAAAGCCTGGTATTGAATTCCCGAGCGTGCTCGACCGTGCCTACAAGGAATACAAGCGCCACCTGAAGGTGGAGGATATCATGAGTAGGGAGGTTGCCATCACAACCCCCGACACCATCATGGCAGATGCCGCAAAGCAGATGGGTGAGAAACATATCGGGAGCCTGATCGTCATGCAATATGGCACCCCGATCGGGATCGTGACCGAACGGGACCTGCTTTCAAAGATCCTGGCAGGGGGTCTTGACATTGGAACGACAAAGGTCAGCCATGTGATGTCGTACCCGCTCGTCAAGATCTGTCCCGACCTGGAGATCAGGGAAGCGGCACGGACCATGATCCGGCGAAAAGGGAGGCTGGCCGTCTTCCAGTGCGGGGATATTGCAGGGGTGATCACGGCATCAGACCTCATCCGGGAGATGCCCGATGCTCCCGAGACGTCCCTTACCGTTGATGAATTCATGACGCGGGACCTAAAAAGCATCGGGGAGGATGAGACCGTTGAAGAGGCAGCCCGTCTCATGGGCAGGGAGCGGATCGGCAGCCTGCTCGTCATGAGGGATGACCACCCTTTGGGGATATTCACGGAACGTGATCTCCTCACCACCTTTATCGCCCGGGACAGGCCCCTTGATGCCCCGGTGAGCATGGCATCCTCATCGCCGCTGATCACTGCTCCCGCCGGAATCAGCATCCATGCCGCCGCAAAGACAATGGCATCAAGACACATCCGCAGGCTAATCCTCATGAAGAAGAAGACCCTGGAAGGGATCATCACCGCGAGGGACCTTGTAGAGGCATACGCCCGGTAGCCTGGCATCACCTGAGAACAGAAGGGTATCAGGGAGGGCTAGTCCACCCTTTGAGATCCTTCCTTCCTGTCACTCCAAAGGAATGGGTACGATCCGCTTTGACGGGACTTGACCCCTGTTCGAAAAGAAGAGGGATATAGTGTTTCTCCGAACCGCATTCCCGGGCAGCATACCCTGAATTTTCTCTTTCCGTTCAGAAGAAGCTGTCAAGACCGATCGACACGGCATAAATCAGCATGGTGATGTGGAAGAGCGGAAGCATCCGAAGGCCGGTATCCGGGGTCCTGTCCCTGCTGATCGCCATGTTTGCCACGAGAAGCAGGCAGAGCCCAAGAACGATTCCCCCCCTTGCTATCCAGCCCAGACGGGTCATGAAGAGGACTGCGGTGACCACATGGATTGCAGTGAAGCCTGCAATCCAGAGCGCTGTTCCCGAAAGCCCGTACAGGGTTGCCACCGTATTCATCCCCCGTGCCCTGTCATTTGCGACATCGATCAGGTCATTTGCTCCAAGATGGGCCTGGGCAAACGGGTAAAAGAACATGAAGTAAAAGAGGGCCAGCATATCGGGAGAGCCGATGCACAGGTACCCAGCGACGGGGAACAGGGCAAAATCGGTGCGTCCCACCAGCTGTGCAAGAGGGAAACGCTGGTTTCGCTTTCTCACCTGGTAAAAGACCTCGACACCATAACTGCAGAGCATGATCAGCAAGACGAATGCCGAATGAGGAAAAGGAAGGGTCGCGGTGAGGAGGACGGTCGCTGTCACAAGGACAATAAATACGACAACTGCCTCCCGGGAAGAGACCAGCCCCTCCGGAATCGGTCGCTTCCCAAACATCCTCCAGTACTTGGTCAGCTTTCCGGTTTCGATGTCCCGGGTATCGTAATGCCTGTCAACATAGTCATTGAGGACAAACCCTGCTTCAAATCCAAGGAAACCGATGAACGCTACTTTCAGGAGGTCATACCACGAGAAGAGACCGTATACGGAAGTGGCAAGGAGGTATCCCGAGCAGAAGAGGACCGGCCATGCAAAAAAGAAATGGAGCCGCAGGAGATCCACATAACCTCTCATGACCCGATGCATACAGGGATTTTCAACACCATCATAATTCAGGTTTTGCGCTGGATGGCTGAGATTCTGATCGGGGCACATGAGTTCACAACGGTTTCGCGCAGGGAGGCGAACGCGGGGCATCCGGATAATCCGGTCACGGGGAGGACGTCCCGCTACCGCCCAATGCCCGTTTTCTTCAATGGCAATTACACGCTCCTCCCCTCGGAATGTATGATAAAGGTAATACGGCAGGAGGGGGAGAGAAGAGGATGTGAGGGGATGTATGGGACGTGCGCTTGTATGACGTATACCCGAAAACAGGGGGAGATGTTCAGGCCCGTTTCATACAGGGAGGACACTTTTTCAGCTGTCGATCGACATCTTCGTTGATGATCTGCTTCATCTCCTGGATCAGCCTCAGGCTAACAACGGCGGGGTCCTCACCAGTCTTCTTTGCAATCTCCTGTGACAGATAGGGGATGGTGTATTCAGAAAACTTCATCGGGGTGCCGGTGATCTTCCAGATCGCAAATTCAAGTTCTTCTTTCAGGGTCGGGCGCATGGATCACTTCCGGGGGAATAACCACCATGAAAAAATGTCGGTTCTAATTATATTACTAAGATTATTTTATAAACCTTATTGATGTGGCAGCCTGAATTCAGACGTAAGCCCATCGCTGCTTTCCCGGGTTTTCACGGATCGCGCCTAAGGACATAATACAGAAATCGTACGCGAGGTCCGGTGCGAAAATCAGGGGGGGGGTGGCAGATCCCTGCTCCCCGCTTCTTCAGGCTGTTTTAAAGGTCCTCTGTACGGTGAAAGAATTCACCACACTCTGGGCATCTGGCTTATTATGGTCGTATACGTTTTCCCAGGTGGAGTAAGGTCCGAAATAGCTGACGATATAGCCTTTCCCATCCATCAACGCGTAATACTGCATATATCTCCGGTCAGCATTGCCCCTTTTATCGCGGGTGTAATATTCAATCTGGTAGGCTCGTGTATCAGAAAGAAGCGCGGGTGCACTCTTGCTCGTCGTTGTTATAAAATAATCCAGCTGCAGCTGAGACACTGCAGAATTGAAATAGTCCTCAAGGATCAGTGTCTTTGGTTTCTGATCAATCTCTACCGTTAAATTGGCGATGTAATTAAAGCACTGGCTGGTCTCGGAATCACAGCCTCTCTCAATCGGTGCGGTCAGGGTAAGGACGGTCCTCCCTGCGGCCGCTTCGTTGATGGTCCAGTTTCTCGGGTAGCGAAGAGAGAACCCGAATTTCTTGTTCTCATAGGTGACCAGGGGATCGAGCGGGATCTCCTCCGTCACTTCGGGAGTCGGCGTCATGGTTGGGTCACCCGTGATCATGACAGCCGTTTCATTCAGTTCTTCTGCTTCCGGATCGGAAGATGAGAGAGCAGAATCCCCCCGAGGAACAGTGAGATTGGGTACACCGGGTGTTTCCTGGGTAGGAGGAATCCCGATGATATTTCCATACTCGTCAACCATAAAGTCATTATGACCTGAAATTTTAGAAAGGTCGATGCCTGCAAAACCGGACGTGCTGTTTGTTCCTGCAAAGGATGGAGGGAGGAGAGGATTAAAAAATACGAGGATGACATTCCCGCAGAGAGACATGATCAGCAGCAGCACAAGCACCTTCTCCCGTATCATTGTTGCACCTCATAAAAATGGGATTATATCCTGTTATATGGATAAATTATGACCTTATAGGCCTTAAAATTTGACATCGCGGTCAGGTCACCCTGCATGCACCAGAAAAAGATGTGATCAGTCCTTGATGAGAATCGCCCCGAATATTACCAGGAAGATTCCGATGATAATCGCAATAATCCCTATGGATCCCTTCAGAACGGTGATGACATCAGGGAGGAATACCCATACTGCATAGGCCCCGAGAGCCAGCAGAATAATTCCCCCAATAAGGCTCGCAACACCTGTTTTATCCATTTCATACTCTCCTTTTACTACTCTATCAGTTCTTTGAATACATAAGAATAGTGCTGTTGAAGGGAGGGTCACCTGGACGATCAGGCATATCGCTTGAAAAAAATAGAATCAGGACGTCTGCTGTCCTTCAGCCTCTTCTTCCATCGCAGCGAATACCTGTCTGAAGATCTCACGGGTCTCAAATCCTTCCTCCCGCGAGAGCCTCTGGATGGCAAAACCCACATGGACGAGTACAAACTCTCCGACTTCCACATCGACCAGATCAAGCCGCACTTCCTGTCTCAAGTCACCGTAATCGACAATCCCGATATTACCCTCTTTCTTCTCAATGACCTCGGCAGGTATTGCGATACACATAGAGTCGGATCCCTGTATTCATATTGTTGTTCTGAAATGATAAAAGAGATGATTGTGGTGGCTTATAGCAACAAAAAAAGAACTAGCTAGCAATGATCCTGAGAGGAACGATTCAAAAGGGCTGCCCGACCGGGTCCCGCACGCCATTCGGAATCCCCGGCGATGTACTGGTTCACGATTCAGGCGAGGAGTGCCAACCAGCATTCCTGGGTTCAGAAGTATTTTCTTCTTAGGGGTGGGTATACCTCCTTAATTCTGGCCTCATCATTCTCACATACAGAGGAGAGAGTGGTTTCTCGCAA
Organism: Methanoregula sp.; assembly: GCA_022710385.1. GTDB lineage: Archaea > Halobacteriota > Methanomicrobia > Methanomicrobiales > Methanospirillaceae > UBA9949. Next base: position 4,543 of record JAKLGZ010000038.1, on the reverse strand, counting down.
GCGTTTTTCCGGAAAAAACAGATCCTGACATCCGGTACAAAACGGGAGTTGCCTGTATGAAAAAAATAATATGATACCTTTGAGGGCCACAAGCATAAAAGATGAAAATGCCGGAGGCATTTTCATATAAAATTAGACTGCCTCAAACCAGTCAGGAAGTATGAAGTCCCCTTCGTTGAGATGGTCGGGCCAGACGATTACCGGCCGAAGGTTCCTTGCAGTTTCATTCCATCGCAACTGTTCCATGTACAGGTCAAATTTGGCCTCCCTGAACTCGGGGGTGAACTGGATCACTCCCCCTTCCATCTCCTCGATAATCTCGGGCATCTCAAGTGAGTGAAGAGCGGTAACCACCGCAGCCTTGTCACGGCTTCCTGCATTTTCAACCGCCTGTGCTGCAATATAGACCCCTTCATAGGTCGATGCTCCCATCATCCCCGGGAAGCCTCCCCACCTCTTCTCGAAATCCTGCTTGAACCGGGAAATATTATCGGCTAACGCCCCGGGTGGGATGGTGTACGGGCTGAACCGGGACTCGATGACTGAGTAGTCACCGTACTGTCCCACTCCGCTATAATAATCAGGATCATCATTGCACTCTACCGCGAGGAAGATAGCATTGATCCCTACATCCCGCCGTGCCTGGGTGACAAGGGGGATCTGCTCGTTGATGAACGTCGCCGGGTAGATAACATCAGGTTGTGCCGCCTTGACCGAGGTGAGCAGGGTCCGGTAATCGGTCTCGCCCATCTTGAAGGTCTCGTTTGCCACGATCGTGATGGGAAGATGCTCCTGTTCGATGGTGTTTATCACCGCGGTCTGCACTCCCTTCCCATAGGGGCTATCCTGGTAGATGAGCGCCATTCGGAGCGGCCTTCCGGATGAGAAGCCAAATTTTTCGTTGATGGCGGGACGGATCACCTCATTAGCAAAGAGAGTGGTCTGGCGCCCGTAGTCATCCGTTGTCGGACAGTAATGGAACGTGGTACTGGTCGGCATGTCAGTCCGCTGCGTGATGATCGGGCTCGATGCCCCGGTAACAATATAGGGAACCTGGTGCTCGTTTACAATCGCCTGGTGCGATGAGACAACCGCACTCGAGAATCCCCCGACAAGGAGATCGACCTTGTCCTCGGTAACCAACCGGGTTACCGCCTTCTGCCCCCCTTCACGGGTCGATTCATCGTCACCGAGGATTGCCTCTATGGGGACTTTCCTGCCGAGGTCTTTGATGTACACCCCGCCGTCCGCATTGATCTCCTCGACAGCAAGCACGGCCGACTGCCAGATATCTTTTCCGGTGGTGCTGGCCGATCCGGTCATTGAGGCAACAACCCCGATCTTGAGGGTCTGTTCAGCCTGAGGCTGCTGAGTACATCCTGCGATGAGAATGACGCCGATCAGCAGCACTGCCCCTACAGCAAACTTCGCGTCCAATCCAAACACCCTGCTATGTTAAAGCATGGCATGGCAGCTCCTATAAAATTTCCCCTTGGAAAAGGCAGGACGGATCAGGGGAGCGTTATATGGGTAATTTCTTTATCGGGGAATAATTCTTCAGGGGAACAGGTTGGATTGATGACGACTATCTCCGGAGTGGCAAAGAGCCTCAGTTCGACGCCGAGGTTAGAGGTCCCTATACCCCGGGTAATGTAAGTACTCACGCCGTTCTCAAGAGAGAGCCCGGAGAGCTCGAATCCCGGCATGGGAATGTCCTGGGGGAGGAACTGCCCCCCATGGGTATGGCCGGCGAGGATGAGATCAGCATCCCAGTTGGCCCGGCATTCAGGCTCATGGATCAGGTAGAGAGTGAATGCACCGGTTTTCGGGACTTCGGGAGGATCCGCCATTCCTGCCCAGCCGTCATCAATACCGACAAGGATCAGCTCCTTTCCGTCTGCATCCACGACAAGGTACTCATTTTTGAGTACTCTCACACCGTTCATCCCAAGCTCGTCAGTGAGCCGGCCGGCATAGACAACATCTGTTGTCTCATCCCGGAGGCTGCTCACATTGTAATCGTCCCTGTCGAACGAGGCATGATTCACCGCGAGGTTCTTTTCTACCCAGGATGTTGAGGTGATACCAGACTTGTAGTCATGGTTGCCAAGCACAGCGTAGACAGGAGCATCGATCCCCTCCCATATTTTTTGGAGCGAGAGGTCCTCTCCATCCCCGTAGACGAAATCCCCCCCGATCATGACTACCGACGGGTCAAGGGCGTTGATCTCATTGATGATGGTATTGACGTAGTTGATATTCCCCTGTTTCAGGTGGGGGTCAGCAATAAAGACGATATTGTCTGGTGCTCCGTCGATATGGAGCACCGTGATCTCCGAGGTCTTCGCCTCGACGTAGGCAAGGCCTATCGAGGCATTGAGGATGCCGAGAAAAACGATGAACGTAAGGTAGTGGGTTGTCCCAATCTTTGGCATCTTCGGAAGTGCGTCTTTCAATCGCATTTATACCTTTTGTTTTGGTGATGATGGATAAAAATGGTGTGGGTAGTGGCAGCAGAGAAACGCCAGAACCGATGTCTGTTCTGGAAAAAAGTGAGAGCGCCGGGGAAGAGATTTGAACTCTTGAGGTGCATGGCACCAGTGGCTTTCAAGGCCACCGCCTTACCGGTCTAGACTACCCCGGCCCGGATATAGTATATGCGATGCCAAAGCATAATAAAAAGATCACCAGTTTCTCCGGATCACAACGAGTGCAACCCCGGCAATAACCGCGGCTACCACCCCTATAGCCGGCAGAGGGGAGGATTTTTCTTCCGTGGAAGGGGTACCTGGCGTGGTTGCAGCAGTACCGGGGCCTGACGTCTCCACCTTCACCGCCCCATCTGCCGACAGGAGCACATCCCCCTCAGCTGCGTAACTGTAAGGGTACACCTTCAGGACAAGAACATCCTCAGCGGTGTCGATGATGATCTCCTCATTTCCCACCGAACCTTTTTCGTTTACTTTCACCGTCTTCCCTTCGGTATCGGTATACTCGATAACCCAGTCGATCCCTGACGAGGTGAAAGCCCTGATCGTCCCTGGTCCACCCGTGGTCACTACGAAAGTCGCCGGCTTGTCCCTGGAGGCAAAGGCACTTGCTGACAGGATCGGATTTGTGGTGGGGACGATGGTTGGCGGGGTGGTTGCTACAGGCTTCTCCCGGACCGTGACCATAATCGTCCCGATGTATCCCTTGGCATCGGTGAAACTGATATTATACTGCCCGGGACCCGTGATAGGGACCTCTGTGGAGAACGAGCTGTCTGACTTGACACTAACATAGGCCGGTCCGAACACCGCTTCACCTCCCGGGCCAGTGACTCCGATCTGGACCCCCGAATTTGCCAGTCCGGCAATGGATCCGTCAATATCGAGGGTCCCGTCCATCTCCTGGGAACTGAACGCTGAAAAGACGATCTCGTCGCTGCGGTCGATGATCTCGATCACCCGGAGGGTTACCGAATCCCCCAGGTAGGAATACCCGGAGATGGCAGGCACCTCCGCCTTGTATACCCCCTTGGTAAATCCTGTGGTGTCAAATACGACAGAAAATTCATTGTTTGCCTGGAGCGTGACCGTTTTTCGTGCGAGTTCCTCGGTAACATGGCCTGATTTATAAAGGACAATGTCGACGCTGATGCCAGGAGGAAGGTTGCTTGTTCCGTTCACCACGAGCGGCATCCCCCTCTGGATCTGCGAGGGCGCCTTGAGTATCAGTTCATAAGCCTGTGCAACTCCCCCGCAGAGGGCAAGGCACAGGAGGGCCACGAGAGCGATTCGCGCCAGGGTGTGAGAGGCTGGTCTCTTCTGGTCCATCAATAAATCCCGCCTGAATGCATGGGTGTTGTCGTCAGGATAAAAACGACACCAGTTGGATAAAAATTTGTGCTGCATCCTTAATACCTTGCCCATCCGGCATGCCGTCCCCGTTGATGCTTTAAACCTGCACGACCCATGAAAGAGGTGTTGTAATCATGGAACGGCCGCTCGCATGCTGGAAAGGGGAGGAACGATACGAAGGAGAGGTCCTCCCTTCTCTCACCATCATCCTGAAGACCGGGGGGTGCCGGCACAACCGCTGCAGGATGTGCAGTTACCGGTTTGAACGGTACCCGGAGGGGACCGATCTCGAGGGCGCCCTCCTCTCCCAGCTCCACTGGGTGGTCCAGCATTACCCTCCATCCGGGGTTGCCATCGTCAAGCTCTACACTTCGGGCAGTTTCTTCGATCCCGGGGAAGTGCCTCCCCGCGTGGTAGAGGAGGCGGCCCGGATCTTTTGGGGAAAACTTGTCATCGCGGAGACACGGCCTGAATTTGTTGACCCTGAACGGATTGCAGCCTTCATTTCAGCGATCGATTCGGGAGATTACCCGACCCCGCTCTACGTAGCCATCGGTCTCGAGACCCTGAATGACAGTATCCGGCAAAAATCGATCGATAAGGGATTTACGTTCTCTGATTTCAAAAAAGCGGCAGATAACGCAAGAGCGGGGGGCGCCGGGATCAAGGCATATCTCCTTTTAAAGCCGCTCTTTCTCACG
>JAKLGZ010000037.1 GCA_022710385.1 Methanoregula sp. | reverse complement strand
TACGACATCGCCGTGAAGGACCGGGACGATACCCTTTGCGAGCTTCTCCCGGATATGCCGGCATTCCATGGAAACAATACGGCCCTCTTCGGCATAGCAGGAGTCCAGCGGGTGCATGCCTATCGCCTCGATCCCCTCATTCCGGAGGGCTGCCACCACAATGCTGTTCAATTTCGATACTGCCTGATGAGTAACATATACCCCTTCGCGGTTGTGATCGGTCAGGCCATCCATGAGCCGGAAGCGGTGGGCTTCGGGATGCCCGCAGGAGCCTGCTCCGTGAATGATCAGCAATGGATCCCGGGAATGAACTGATATTTCCTGGCATATCATGCGAAGGTTCTCCTTCCGGATCCTGCCGGGACCACCCTTCTCTGTCAACACACTCCCCCCAAGTTTCAGCAAAACAGGTTCAGGCATCCTTCTCCTTCCTTACCCCTTCGGTATCGATGCTCGTGGAGAAAGCCCGTGCTTCACACGATTCGATAGCCCCGACAATACGACTCTTCAGATGCTTGGGGCAGATGGCGATCATGCATCCTCCACCGCCTGCACCGGTTAGTTTCGCCCCGTATCCACCTGCCGCACGGGCTGCAAGTACCAGGCGGGAGATCTGGGGATGACCGACGCCGAGCACCTCCAGGAGTGCATGGTTCATGTTCATCAGATCCCCCAGTTTCTGGGGGTCAGACATGTGGTGCATCGCAGCAAGGGATACCTCTCCAATTGCATCAAATACTGGTCCACAGATCCTGGGATTCGTCCTGTTCAACTCAGCAACAAGTTCAACCATCTTTACCGTGCTATGCTGAACCAGGGAATTCCCTACCACAAGGTGGAACTGCTGGGGGGGAAGTCTCCTCCGTGATGTACCGGTGATGAATACAAGGCCGCCAAAGGTCGAAACGGTGGTGTCCGTAGGGCTCGCCCGCCCTTTCTGCACCTTCTTTTCGATAGCAAACGCCATATCCGCAATCTCTTCTGCCTTGTATTTTTTCCCGAATTCATCGTTTATTGCAGCCAATGTTGCAACGGTTACTGCTGCCGATGATCCAAGCCCGGATGAACTCGGGAGCTGGGAGTTGACATAGACACTCCCCCTGACCCCCATCTCATCAAAGCAGCTGTCAATATAGGGGGACTTGGCATGATGGGCCATCCGGCTCTTTCGCACGGTAACAAAGACCCTGGGCTTGATCGCCATGGCGATCCCGGGTTTCCCGTACACTACAGCATGCTCCCCGAACAGGAAGACCTTGCCGGGCGCACTCCACGTGGCCACCCTCAGATCACCGCTATGGCTGCGTATCCCACGACACTCCGAGTGTCTTTCGTGACCTCGCCACTTGTGGCATAACTGATCTCTTCTGTAGTACCGGCTCCAAGAGCTTGACAAACCAGACACATCGTAGCAATCGGACCAAGGCCGCATGCTTCAGCAGTTCCATTTCCAATTCTGGTATAGAGCTCCTGCAGGTCAAGTTTCAGAATTGCTTCAATAGCCTGTCTGTCTTTTTGTCGTGCTACCTTCTCTGAATGGAAATGAGAGAGATCCGATGATGCCACAATTCTCACATCTCGGCCCGTTTCTCGAACAGCTGCAAGAATGATATCCGCAAGTCGATGAGCACTGTCAAGACTTTGATCTCCCATAAGAACCGGGGCTATTCTTGCACGGGGAAACCGATATTTAATGAACGGCATCTGCATTTCAAGAGAGTTTTCCTGATATTCAGCATCAGCGAATTCATTGATCGGCAGGTGAAATGCGGTCACAAGCTCTCGATCACACTCGACAAGACCAAACGGTGTTTCCCAGGGAAGAGGGGTGGTGGTCGTCATCAATGGCACATGGTGCCGAGGTCCTATTGTGATGAAGGTCCCGCTGAAACCTGGGTCGAACTGTGCATAGGCACATGCAGCAACCTCCCCTGAATAGAGATACCCTGCATGGGGTACAATTATTCCCCTCGCAATTCCCCTTCCCCTACATTTCCGAAACGCACCTTCAAGGAACTGCTCATAGTGATACGGTTCTTTCGGATACCATTGGCCGGCAAGAGGAGCCGGTCGCGTCTTCATCGAATCAACCTTCTGGTTCTCATGATATATAAGGGAGATTGCATCCACACCTTATAGTTCGGTCTCGAAATCCTCTAAGGTTAAGGACGTTGCAATTCCACGAATCCTCAAAATTTCTCGGGTGAGCAGGTAATAGATCATCGACAGAGCTTTTCTTCCCTTGTTGTTGGTGGGGATGACAAGGTCCACATAACTTGTCATGTTGTTGGTATCGCACAATGCTACGATTGGGATACCGCATTGCACCGCTTCCTTGATTGCCTGTGAATCCCCGATGGGATCGGTCACGACGACAACCTCCGGTTCCATATACCCATTCAGATTCTGATTGGTGAGCATCCCCGGGATAAACCGTCCTGTTGCTGCCGTTCCCCCGATGGTCTCCGCAAACTTCTTGGCAGGGTACTGACCATACTGGCGCGAAGTAACCACAAGGATCTTCGGTGCTTCATACTGGCTCAGGAACCGTGCAGCGGTTTTAATACGTTCATCGGTCTCCCTGATATCAAGGATGTAGAGCCCATCCCCGCGGACACGGTAGATAAACCGCTTCATATCCTTGCTTTTCTGCTGGGTTCCGATGTGTATTCCTGCTGCAAGGTATTCCTCCACCGGGACAAGTGGCTCATTCAGTTCAATTTCTATCTCGTTTTCTGTCATGCTATCTGTTCCTCGATTCGTATGAGTTCGTTCAATTTTGCAGTTCTCTCCCCGCCAACAACACCTGTTTTCAAGAAAATGCACTGGAAGGCGGTTGCCAGGTGGGCGATTGTCGCATCAGTCGTCTCACCCGAACGGTGACTCATGACGGTATCCATGCCGTTGCTATGGGCGAGATGGACTGCTTCAAAGGTATCGGTAAGAGTCCCTACCTGGTTTGGTTTGATCAGCACGCAGTTTGCCGATCCCTGTTCTATCCCTTCAACGATTCGGGAGACGTTGGTTACGAAGAGATCATCTCCACAGATCAGGCACCTGTCGCCTACCTGGGAGGTCAGGTCAGAAAATCCTGAGAAATCCTCCTCATGCAGGGGATCTTCCACATAGATCAGGTCATAGCGATCCACTAGTTCACAGATATAAGAGACCTGCTCCTCTGTTGTCCGGTTCTTTTTCCGGTACTGGTAAAAAGCACCATCTCCCTTCCAGAGCTCGCTTGCAGCGACATCGAGACCCAGCCTGACGGTGACATCAAGTTCATCGGAAACCATACCAGCCGCCTCACTGATCATTTCAAATGCCTCATCATCGGTTATCTTTGGGGCCCAAGCTCCCTCATCGCCCTTCCCGCAGGAACTCCCACGGCTTTTCAGGATATTCCTGAGAGCCTTATGAACCGCAGCATTCGCAAACACCGCTTCTTTAGGTCCGGATGCCCCCGTTGGAACTACAAGAAACTCCTGTATCTCTGTCGCATCCTCTGCATGTGCACCTCCCCCGATCACGTTGCCCAGCGGAAGGGGCAGGGATGGGACAAAGAGGCCCCCCAGATACTCGTACAGCTCAAGGCCAAGAGAAGAGGCGGCTGCCCTGGCGTTGGCGAGAGAAACTGCTACAGCAACATTCGCACCAAGAGTTGAAAAATCGTCAGTGCCGTCAATCTCGCGGAGGATGCCGTCAATGGCGACCTGGTCACGGGAATCCTGCCCGATGAGCGACGGGATGAGACTCTTCTCAGCGAACTCGATGGCAGATCCAGGCTCCCTTACCGTTGCCTCGTGCGAACCGGTACTGGCGCCGCTCGGAGCAGCAGCCCTCCCAAACCCGGTCTCGGCATAGACATCAGCTTCGATGGTGGGATTACCTCTGCTGTCCAGTATCTTTCTTAAGCGGATCTCGCAGATAATGGTCATGTAATTCCTACTTCCTCTTTACTGTGATGGGAATAACGTCCTGTGTAAATTCCTCGAGAGCGATCTCCAGCGGATCGATCTTCGTGGTCCTGATAAGCAATGGAGCGCCCATCGATATTTGTAGAGCACGGGCTCCAATGATCCGGGCTCTCTCATATCGGGTGTACGACTCTTTCATATAACCTCAAAATGTTCCATGAATGGTTTTTGAATGGGGTCGCTGAGATTCGAACTCAGGTCACAGCGTCCCGAACGCCATAGGATAGGCCAGGCTACCCCACGACCCCTCACTGATACGGATTGAGATCATCGATTATCTCTTTATGGGTCAGCAACATGCGACGACAGCAGTATCGCTCCATATGGAGATCATCGAGGATCCTTTTAGGATCCTCTCCCGCTTCCCGTCTCCGTTTGAACTCATCATACGCTGTGGAAATTACTTTCCCGCACGTGAAACACCGAACTGGTATCATAACGGTCCGATCTCCTACTTTGTTTTGGCAGATCAACGATAAGACTTTTGGAATTTCTTCCTTGCCCCCCGGCCATGGGGTTTCTTTGATTCTTTCTGCCGTGAATCATTCACGAGCAGGGTACGGTCATACGAGATGTAGACATCCTTGATCTGGGGATCGTTATGCCACTTGAGGATACCCCGTGCGAGTGCGGTCCGTACCGCCTCTGCCTGCCCCATGATCCCACCACCATGAACATCAATTGCAACATCGATTCCTTCAATGGAATTCGGTATCAGGAGGAGTGGTTCCGCTATCTTTAACCTCACCATCTCGTTCGGATAAATGTCAAGGGGGACCGAGTTGATCCTGACGATGCCATTCCCCGGTCTGAGCGTCGCCCGGGCGATTGCAGTCTTCCTTTTTCCACTTGTGTTAACAATCTTCGCCATATACTCTTCACCCCTCATTAGTACTTCGCTCCAAGGAACGTGCTGACCGCCCCTATTGTGACAAACTTAGGGGTGTTCAACCGGTTCATATGCGCATCTTCAAGGACTTCACGCTCACTGCCAGTAAACTCTGCGGGGACACCGACATAGACCCGGACACGCTTGAAGGCCTCGCTTCCAACCGTCCTCTTGTAAGGGAGCATCCCTCTGATAGTCCGTTTCACAATATGATCAGGCCTTCTGGGGAAAAACGGGCCTCCCTCACGGGATCCCCGGCTCCTTTTCTGACCATAGTTGGCAAGAACCCGAGCCCTGCTCCCCGAGATGACCGCTTTTTCTGCATTGACAATGGCGATCTCCTCGCCACTCATCGCGCGCCGGGCAACCATGCTGGCCAGTCGCCCGAGGAGCAACCCGTCACCGTCGATAACTGTCACCATCTCATCACCTCAGTATCCGTACTTTGCTCCCCTTGGGGTTGGCTGAAATCAATTGCTCGATGCTCATACACTCACCCTGCGCCTGCCTGATCTTCGCTGATGCAGATTCAGAGAAGTTAAGGGCGGCTACGCTCACAGACATCTCGAGGATCCCGGTGCCGAGGACCTTTCCGGGGACGATAATCGTCTCTCCGTTTGTCGCATACCGGTTGATCTTGCTCAGGTTAACCTCGGCGTAATTTTTACTGGGAGCTTCGAGCCGGTCTGCAATATCCCTCCAGATGTTCACCTCATTCTCCCTCGAAGTGTTCTTCAGAAGGGAGATAAGGGAGGCAAGTCGGGGATTTGTCTTTCTGCAATTCATCTTATTCATCCCGGGTCTCTCCTGTTATCTCTTCAATCTGCGCTGAAAGTTCAGAGGACTGTGTCCTGATATATTCCAGTGCCTGGCCGATGATCTCCCGGACAGGAAGCGAGCCGTCACCCTCAACCACAAAGAGGAATCGCGACTCATCGGTTGTCACCGTTATGCCGGGTTCGTCACCGATCCCGGTGTTCATGCATGCTCGCATACAGAGCTGACAGAGGGAACATTTTTCGAGCTGCCCCTCAATTACGGCAACCCTCTTGTTCCTGACCTCGAGGATGCCCCGGGGACACTCATCGACGCATTGCCCACATCCATCGCACGTATCACTGACCTGAATCACCGGGTGGACCTTGTATCCGCAGGCTGTGGTAGGCTGCCATTTTGCATGTTCCCTCCCTACCGACAGTACCGCACGTGCCTCAAGGACGACTTTCTGATCCTTGATGAGCTTCACGATTGGAACGTCGGGTTCTGCGGGACTGATCCTTGGATCCTGCGAGATGAGATCCCGTGAATAAACCATCGCAGGTCCCTCAACGCTCATAGTGAAAATGACACTGCATGAGGGACATCCCTCTCCGCCACAGGAACAGCGGGACTGCGGTACAAGGCAGTCTTCATTGCTCCTGATGGGAATAAGGCCGAGCCGATGAGTGAGCATCTCGTCGAAGAGAGCACTGGTATTGTCATAAATTTTCACGGTCTCAATGGCGAGTGTAGGGACCTCCCCTATCATTGCTCTCCGTATGGAGTTGGCAAAAGGGGTAGTGCATCCTGCAAGCTGGAACCGGCCGTTATTCTCATCAAGCTGGGAAAATATGATCTCCATCAGACTCTCCTTCCCCGCCTGCCACCCTTTCCCCTGATTGAATCATGAGGGACGGGAGTGACATCTTCTATCCTGCCGATTCTCATCCCCGCCCGTGCCAGGGCACGGATGGCTGCCTGGGCTCCAGGCCCGGGGCTTCGCTGTTTTCCGCGACCCGGTGCACGTACCTTGACATGCACCCCAATGATTCCTTTTTCCATTGCAGTCTGGGCAACATTGGTCGCCATCTGCATGGCTGCATAGGGGGAACTCTCATTCCGGTCCTGCTTCACCACCATACCCCCACTGCTCTTCGTGACAGTTTCCGCTCCCGAAAGATCGGTTACCGTGATGATGGTGTTGTTGAATGAAGCATAAATATGGGCAATTCCCCACTTTTCCTTTTCACCAGCCATCGATTATCTCCCCTGTTTTGTTATCCGGGCTTTCTCGGCATGTTCCGAGGCAGCGAGCGGGGATTTCCCGTAATACGAGATCTTGCTCTCCTCAGCTCTTTTCACACGGTAGCCGGGAATACTGCATCGTTTCCCATCGATTGCAATATGTCCATGGGTGATCAGCTGGCGTGCCTGTTTGGGTGATCGCGCAAGGCCCTGACGGTACACGAGCGTCTGGAGCCTTCTCTCAAGACCCTGCTGGACTTTGAGAGAGAGAACATTGTCAATATCAGCATCCGGCCCAAGAAGCCCGGCACGCTGCATGTGCCCGATCAACTCATCCTTCTTTGCATCGAACAGAGCACGATCGGTCCCAGTGGACATGAGTGCGAGAAGTTCTCTGGCTGCTTTCCGGTAACGCCTGAGGTAACTCTGGGCTTTCCATACCTCGCGCTTGTTCCGGAGCCCGTACTCGATAGCCAGTTTCGTCTCCTCTTCGATCCTTGATTTTTCGAAGGGGCGTTTCGGCGTCTGGTATTGTTTATGATTCTTACCCGGATATCCCATCCTCTCACCTCATTCCTTCTTCTTTTTCACACCGACAGTGAGCCCTGTTCTACCGGTGGACTTCGTTCTCTGCCCGCGTACCTTCTGACCTGTTTCGTGCCTGATTCCCCTGTAACATCTGATCTTTCTAAGGAGGTTGATGTCCTCATCCCGTGCCGTACTGACATCAGTCCCAAGCAGGTGTTTTGATTCACCAGTGTAGACATCCTTTGGCCGGTTCATCATCCAGAACGGGACGCGCTGGGTATAGGTGTCCGCAATCTCGCGGATCCTATCGACCTCCTCATCTTTGAGGCGCCCCATGGTCTCCTTCTCATCTACTTTCGCCAGGGATGCAATGATTTGGGCGGTATGCATACCCACACCCCTGATACCGGTCAGTGCAATGTGGACAGGCTTTGTTCCGTCCAGGTCGGTATTGCTGATCCTTACGAAATACTTGATATCTTCTTCCTGAGCCATCCAATCCCTCGTTGACTAGAGCATTCTTTGGAGCGCTGAGGGAGGGATTTGAACCCTCGAGTCCCAGGGGGACACAGGTTTAGCAAACCTGCGCCATACCAGGCTTGGCTACCTCAACAGGAGAATCTCGCATCTTTCGACACTCGCAGCACCATGTTGTGCCGCTCCATGAATGGTGCTTTATTATTTGGTATGATCGGATAATAACACTTTGGGTTCAATCAATTCAGGATGCTGCATTTATCTTCAAAGCAGGGATGCTGCATTGCTCTCAAAAAGAGGTTAATTCTTCGTTCTCCTGATCTTTCGTGCGATGAGACCCGACGTTATGAACGGGAGGGCAATAGTTGCATCACAAAAACACTGGACCCTCGGGGCATGGGGCGCCTCTTTACCCCAGGAAATTGCCTCCTCAAAAGTGCACCCGGACAGTCCTCCCCAGTGAGGAGCATCGGTTGTGTACTGGATGGCATATGCGTGGCCTTCCTGGCCTGCATCGTACATATCTGCGATAACCTGGGTCTGCTGGATGAAATTCTTGGGTACCCCTCCTCCGATGTAAATTACCCCAGTCTTTTTCGATCCCTCCACGATACGGGCAATCTCATCGACGTCAGCGATCTGATCAATATAAGCCTCTACGCCATTCCGCCTTGCCACCATGAGCCCGATACCAATCGAAGAATCACATAATGCAGGGATAAAAACAGGAACGTTCATTTTCACACATTCAGAGAGCAGGGATCGCTGTTCGGGGTGCTGGCTGATCATCCACCTCCCAAACTTCCGGATAAATTCAGATGAAGAACAGGAAAAAGGCGCTATACTGCCAGCAAAATCGGCAAATTTGAGATCGATACTTCTGAACTGTTCTTCGTAGGCAAATACATCATAAATCCTGTCAATCCCCTTTGAGAAGAGATGGCAATCATCAGCCTGATGATGTCCGAGATAATGACTGATCCCATAGTGTTCACAGACATCATGGAAGATATTAGCGCCAGTAGAAACGATAACATCGACATACCGGTTTTCAACAAGCTCGATAAGGCATTGCTGCATCCCTGCCGGAATCATCGCTCCAGAGAGACCAAGGAGGATGGTGCAGTCAGGATCCTGGCACATCTGTGCCCATATGTCGAGCGACTCGCCGAGTTTCCTCCCCTGAAACCCGGTTGCGCTCATCCCTTTGAGGAGACGGGAGACGTCGTTTGTTGGTTGAACTGGCGTCCTGGGTTTCATATCCATAGCTGATACATTCGTTTCTGCCGGAGCATGATAATGATTATGAAAAAAATTCGATGGAATGCAATTTTTAAAAAGTTAAAGGGCCCGGATCAACGAATCCCGGGTCACCAGACCTGCAAGAGTCTCTCCCCTTATCACGGGAACCGAGCTGATCTTCTTGGCAACCATCAGGTTGATCACCTGATCGACAGTCGATCCGAAACTCACTGAAAGAACCGGTTTACTCATGATATCCTTGACAAGAAGGTTCCTGATTCGGTGATCCTGATGTTTATCATCGACGACCTCACGGAAGTTCCTCATCGCAACTGCCACATCTGTCTCTGTGACGATCCCTACTACCCGGTCCTGATCGGTGACGATAAACCTGATTATTTTATCATCGATCATCCTCCTCCGCAGATGCACCACCCGTTCTTCAGTGTCAATAGTGCAGGCTTCTTCCATGACTTCTTCGAGCGTACCATTGGGGCGGTACACCTTGAGCAGATCCTCAGCGGTCACCTTACCGATAAGCCTGTGATCCTCATCATATACCACGACAATCTTGTAGGTCTGGAGGAGCGGGATCAGGATCTCCACATCCTGGTCAGGGTAGACCGTGGTGAAATCCTCTTCCACCGTATTCGCTACATGGATTGAATTGGGAGAGATGGATGAATTCCGCTTTGTTCCCAGTTTTTCAGCAACGCTCCATCGGGATACCGTTCCAACAACTGAATTATTATTCATGACGATCAGTGGATCGATACCCTCATTCAGCATTTTATCGAGCGCTTCCGTGATCACCGCAGCCTTTGCTATGGTAACCGGCCGTGACATTACATCCTTGACAAAGAGTTCTTCGGTCATTGTGCAACTTCCCTTATAATGTCGTCTCTCTTGATAATACCCTTTATCTCCTGGTCCGCAACAACAATCAGACTGTTGACTGATTGATCCCGCATGACGGATACTGCTTCCCCGATCAATGCATCGGGAGGAATGGTCATGACAGGATGTGACATCAGATCTTCCGCCACTACCGCGGTCTCGTAAACAGAGCGCAACACCTTTTTTCCTCCCGACTCTTCCTTTCTGAGGCGCGTTATGTCCTTTACCGGGAGATCCGCCCTCACATTGGAATACAGAAAAAATGCCAGGTTACTCTCGGTCACAATTCCCGCGAGACTCCCATCATTATTCACCACAACGACCTTATCATTCCTCTCTCTCATGAGGTCTATGACATGGTCGAGGGAATGGTATCGGCTCACGGTGATCACATCCTCCATTGCCTCTTCTACCCGTTTGGTGAGCGATCCGACAGAGGTCGATTTCATCAGATCTGACTTGGTGACAATCCCTGTTATCCCGGCCCGATCAACTACAGGAACTCCAGAGATATCGCGCTCAATCATAATGCAAGCAACCTGTCCGATGGGTGCATCGACCGTGACGGTAACCGGATCCGGTGTCATGAGAGCCATCACAGGAATGCTGTCGATTGGCCTCCTTCGCCACAAAGGTTCGCTCTGGCGGAGGCGGTACCCGATATCCTTCTTTGTGATAATCCCGGCAAGGAGGGATTTCTCAAGGACCGGCAGGCGTGAAATCCTGTGTTTAAGCATCAAATTTCGCGCCCTGGCAACATTTTCACCTGAATCGATGACAAACACCGGGGAGCTCATCACATCGCCTACATTCATACCAGGCTCACTTCCTTGAAAGGGCTTTGACCAGGTCAAATTCGGTAACAAGACCGACCAGCCGTGTATTCTCAATCACCGGAAGGGCCCCAACATTCCGATCGACCATCTCCCTTGCAGCTTCATTAATGCTCCTTTCCGGGGATATCGTGAAGAGGTTCCCCGATACGAGGTTTCGCACCGCGAGATCCATCACTTCATCGATATCACCCGTTTTAAGTTGAGAGAATACCTTTTTCGTCCCGAGGTATTTCATGATGTCCGTCGTTGTGATAATGCCATATACGACATCATTACTCACCACAGGGAGCCTCCTGAAACGGTTGGTCGTCATGTCCCGTGTGACAATCCGGATAGGGCAGTCAGGATTGGTAATTCTCAATGCAGTACTCATGATGTCATTGACACAGAGACCCGATCGTTCTGTAGCAAGGACCTTCATGACATCCCTCTCTGTCACGATACCAACCAGGACACCGTCATTGTCAACGATGGGCATCCCGCCGACTTTCCGGTTGACGATGATATCAATTGCATCATTGATAGAGGCAGAATCGGGAAGGGTTGTCATCTGCTGGGTCATGATGCTGCGAACCGGCTCATTGATGGCAGACAGAAGATTCCCATCATGTTTGATCCGGACCAGGTTGAATTTATCGCCTCCCCCCATGAAATTGATGATATCCCCTGATGTTACAATCCCCCTCAATTTTCTGCTTCCTGCATCCACAACGGGAAGCCGTCGAAAGCCGCAGTTGGTCATCGTCTCAACCGCTGCGAGAATCGGCATTGTCGGCGGAACCGAAACGACATCCCGTGTTGCGATGGCCATGATCTCACCTTCCCGGGTCACGATGTGGGACTTGAACTCGACCGGTCCCCGATCGAGTTTACCGGGCATTTTCAGGAGTTTGTCGCCCTGTTTAAAATTACGGTCATTCGTTTGCATAGTATCCCTCTTTCATGAATATGGTTGGAGAGAGGCGATCATCCGGTCCGTGGCGAATGGATAATCCTGTAGTTCCATCCCTTACCGGGCCATGCTGTTCAGGACATCATGGCGATCAATTATCCCGACGATCACATCATTCTCAATGACCGGCAGCCGGCTTATGTCATGTTTTACCATACTATCAGCAGCGGCCCTGATGTCATCATCAGGCCCGGCAGTGATGACCGGGGTTGTCATGAGGGTATCAACGGCGGTTGTTGTCTCTGATGAGGTACGCCATCTCCCGTCCTTGAGGAGATCGCGCCGCGAAATTATCCCGATAACCTTCTTCTTCTTGATCACCGGAAAGGCGGAGTACCCGGTATCGATGATAAGTGCATGAATTCGCTGGACGGTATCCTCTGCCGAACAGGAGATGACATTCCTTGTCATGGAATCGCACACAGGTCCATGCAGCCGCTGCATGGTCAGAACGACCGGAAAGAGTTCAGATAAAAGGACCCCTCCCAGGAAGATACCGTGATCATCTACGACCGGTACACTATCTGTTTTATTCTTCCTGATGGTTTCAAGGACGATTCCGAGAGTATCCCCCTGAGAAACAGGGGTGATATCCTTCAGATACCCTTCGATTGTGACGTCAGATTTCGTGGCAGTAACATGGAGGACATCGGTGATATCGATGTATCCTGCAAGCTTTCGTTTCCCATCATGAGCATAGACCTCGCGGAAGGTGTTTTCACGGAGGATCTTGCGTGCTTTCGTGATACGGTCATTCGACTTGAGTTCTGGAAACTCAACCATGAAATCTGCCGCTGTCTTCATTGAAGAAGTTCCTCCTCACGGCATGATGTGCAGAGCATGATATTATCGATACGGCGGAGATCATCGGACATCTGCCCGCATCGGCTGCAGGTACCCACTTCAATCTCTTCGAGCCTGTTTATCTCGATAAGATCATTCATGAGCTCGTTGATCTCAGTTGAGACGGTCAGAATATCCCTGACGGTAACGATACCGATGACCCTGTTTTCATCATCAACCACAGGTAGTCTGCGGACACGATTCCGGATCATCATGTGAGCCGCGTCGCGTACGGTCTTGTCTGAACGTATGGTGATGAGGGGTGTACTCATCACTTCGTTAACCAAAACCGCACTTGGCCTCTTGTCCTTGGCAACCACCTTACAATTGATATCTTCTTCGGTCACAATCCCGATTGGGAGGTCGTCACGGAGCACAATACAGCTCCCCACCTCATCACGGCACATAGCCATGGCTGCCCGAGCTACGGATGCATCGGACTGAATGGTGGTGGGATTACCCTTCATCACTTCACTAAGCGGCACCCGCGTTTCGAACCGGATCGAGTCTGAGGTTTTTTTCAATCATCCACCCCCAATTGGCGTCCCTTATGAACGGGATACGCAGTATCCATTACTGCGAGCCATCATTATTAACTGATCGATGCATATTAAATCTCCTTTGGCATAGAGGCAACTGAACCAGTATAAAACAGGCAATTGAACCAGTACAAAACAATAATAATGACATTCTTCAAAAGGGTATATGAGAGAGAACGGCCATTGCAAGGGTATCCGGTTCAATTGCCACGATGAGGTGAGGTATGAGTATTTTTGTTCAGGCTAAAAATCGCGTCTCGAAATTTCTCATGGCATTTTTTAAAAAAAAGCGCTCTCGGATTGGAATCTACGGTCCCCCAAATGCAGGTAAGACAACACTTGCTAACCGCATTGCAAGGGACTGGACAGGGGAGGTGGTTGGTCCCGTGAGTGAGATTCCCCACGAAACCAGGAGAGCAACCCGGAAGCAGGATATTACCATTACCGGCAACAACGGGAGCACCATAACCATAGATATTGTGGATACCCCAGGAGTGACCACGAAGATAGACTATAAAGAGTTCCTGGAGTATGGAGTGGGCAAGGAAGAGGCAATCACTCGTGCCCGTGAGGCTACAGAAGGGGTTGCCGAGGCTATGCACTGGCTTCGTGAAGATATCGATGGGGTGATATACATGCTTGACAGCACCGAGGATCCCTTTCTCCAGGTGAATATCATGATGGTAGGGATTATCGAGAGCAGAAAACTCCCGGTCCTTATCGTTGCAAACAAAATTGATCTCCCTGATGCAAGCCCGCAG
>JAKLGZ010000036.1 GCA_022710385.1 Methanoregula sp. | reverse complement strand
AAGAGTGCCAGCCTCTCAATCACCCGCGTCTTTGATGCCCGGGTTGACCTCGTATGGAAGGCATGGACCGACCCAGGGTATGTAAAACGCTGGTGGGGGCCAAAGGACTTCACGGCTCCGTTCATCATGATCGATTTCAGGGTAGGGGGAAAATCCCTCTTCTGCATGCGATCCCCTGATGGGCAGGAATTCTGGAGTACCGGAATCTATCGGGAGATTGTCCCGGAAAAAAGGATCGTCACCACCGACAGCTTTTCAGATGAGAAAGGAGAGATCGTTCCGGCATCGTACTACGGGATGACCGGGGAGTGGCCCATGGAGCTGCTCGTGACCCTGACATTCGAGAAGAAGAACGGTAAAACCAAGTTCACGCTCGTGCATGAAGGGATGCCTCCTGGAGAGATGAGCGAACAGGCAAAAGCGGGGTGGAACGAATCACTTGACAAGCTCGAAACACTACTCCATGACGAGAAACAGCACAGGGAAAAGAATATCCTCGTGATAGAGCCTGGAAAACCGGCCTCCCTCACAAGAATTTTTGATGCCCCTCCTGAACGCCTCTTCTCGGCAGTGACCGATCCTGCCAGGATCCCGCTCTGGTGGGGCCCGGGAAATCTGACGACCACCGTTGATGATATGGATGCGAGGAGCGGAGGGAGCTGGAGGTTCATCCAGCGGGACGCCGATGGCAACGAGTATGCCTTCCATGGGGTGTATCACGAAGTCTCCCCGCGACGGATCGTCCAGACCCTCGAGTTTGAGGGGATGCCCGGCCATGTCCAGCTCGAGGTCATCACCTTCGAAGAGGCAGACGGGAAGACGAAGATGGTCGACAAATCCGTTATCGAGACTCCGGAAGACGTTGAGGACGAAATGCTGAAATCGGCGATGGCAGAGGGCTGGATGGAGACCATCGATCGCCTTGCCGAACTCGTCGAGAAGAAATGGAGGGAGTGATGAGACGGGTATCCGGAGATCAGGTCACCGGTCTTTCAGGGAATCAGCTGGAGAGGCTATCGATAGAGGAGAGCTTGTGGAGGCAATGAACAGGATTATTCATTTCGAGATCCAGGCTGATGACCCCGGGCGGGCGGCACAGTTTTACCGCGATGCGTTTGGCTGGGAGATCCGCGAATGGGTGATGCCCGGGATCGAGATGAAGGATGAGAACCGGTACTGGTTTGTCATCACCGGACCGGATACCGATCCCGGGATCAACGGAGGCCTCGTCTTCCGGCGGGGTCCTGCCCCGGTTGAGAACCAGGCGGTCAATGCATATACCTGTACCATCGGGGTTCCCGATCTCGACCGATCGGTCGACCTTGTCAGAAAAGCCGGGGGAAGCATCATCCTCCCCCGTATGGGAATACCCGGCATCGGCTGGTGGGCTCAATGCCGGGATACCGAGGGGAACCTCTTTGGGATGCTCCAGGAGGATCCCAACGCATCGTAGGATGCCCCGGTTCAGGGGGGGACTTGATCAGGTCAGGAAACAGCGAACTCTCTCCAGGGACGGGACGAAGGTTACAGAACCTCCACGGCCGGGTACTATGAACAGGAGATATGCTTCTCGGGTATGCCCGGTGAGAGACGGAAGAATGATGAGTCCTGGCGCGGATACCACTCTCCTGTGATGACCCCGGAAGAGATCCGACGTCTCCGCCTCTCCCATTCTGGCCTCAGCCACCCCCCATTCACGACCGTGGCTGAGGCTGTGGCCCACTCCGGAGCGGCCCAGGCCCAGGATTTCTCCGCTGCGATATGGTCGCTTGGGCTTAGAATCAGGGATGCAACTGCTTCGACAATCGAGGATGCGTACAACGATGGAAAGATTCTCCGCGTCCATGTGTTACGTCCCACGTGGCATTTCATCCTGCCTGAGGACCTCAGGTGGATGATCGCCCTGACAGCTCCCAGGGTGAAATCGATGGTGGCAGCGTCCAACCGGAAGCTGGGGCTTGATACCACGTTATTTTCGAAGAGCAATGCTGCGATCGAAAAAGCCCTCGAAGGTCACCATTCTCTCACGAGGCAGGACCTGAAGGGTACTCTGGCAGACATCGGGATCATGACCGATGTCCAGCGCCTTGCCCACATCATCATGCAGGCAGAGCTCGAGGGATTGATCTGCAGCGGGCCGATGCGGGGGAGGCAGCATACCTATGCCCTTGCCGATGAACGGATCAGGGAATCAAGACAACTCACGAGAGATCAATCCCTTGCCGAACTTGCACACCGATACTTTACCAGCCACGGCCCGGCCCAGCTCGGGGACTTCTCCTGGTGGTCGGGACTCGGCTCGAAAGATGCGAGATCTGCCCTTGATATGATCAAATCAGGGCTGCATCAGGTAACATATGATAAAAAGACGTACTGGTTCCCCCCTCACATGGAGACTCCAGTTCCCGATACACCCCGTGCACTTTTGCTGTCAATCTATGACGAATACACGATCGCCTATCGTGACAGGAGCGATATCAGCGATGCCCGTGATATCGAGCGGATGATAGGTAGGGGCAATGCGCTGACTGCCGTCATTCTCCTGAACGGGAGGGTTTCAGGGACGTGGAAGAGAGCAATGAAGAAAGATTCAGTGGAGATCAGGCTGAATCCTTTCCATGCACTGGACAAAGATGAGCAGGAAGCAGTGGAGTTGGAGGTAGCCCGTTACGGAAAGTTTTTGGGAATACCTGCGGTGATCGCGGGAGAATCATGATAAGATATATCGCCTTTCTGCGAGGCATTAACAGCAGAGGGAATCAAACGGTCAGGATGGAGGTTTTACATAAAATCTTCGAAGATCTCGGTTTTGAGAACGTTAAAACGGTACTTGCCAGCGGGAATGTACGCTCTGAAACCGATCCTAACGATAGTAAACTACTGGAGCACGATATAGAAAAAGTGCTTCCCGGGATAATTGGCTTTGGGAGCACGGTCATTATCCGGTCAGTTGAGGCTATTCGACACCTCGCTTCGTTACACCCGTTTGAAGGTTTCACCCCGCATCCAAACAAAAATTCTATGGAGCGTTTCTACAGGGAACGCCGGAGACGAAACGAACATTTGCGGCGAATGGAAAAGGTTATACGATTTTTGGGATTTTCGACGGGGCTGTTTGCAGCATTGTTGATCTGTCAAAGGCAAACACTCCTGACCTGATGCAGGTCCTGGATAAAGAATTCGGGAAATGGAATACTACGAGGAGATGGAATACCATTGAGAGGATTTTGAATACAGCAAACCATTGATTCTATTGGCAGGGGGGTGTTCTTGCGCGGGTAGTGAAGAGAATGAGAGGAGGAGCGTCATTCACAATGTTCCCTTGTTATTCATACGCTTCATCATGATGAACAAATCTCAACAGAACAATCGATTTTTTCCTTGTATCGATCTCGTATACCAATACGAAATGCCCGATGTGAACCCGCCATAATCCTTTGAGGGGAGCATGCAGGGGCTTTCCCATCTCCGGATGTTCCACGAGTAATCGGATCTTCTTTTTTACCTGATCATACCGGGCAGGGTCCTTGGCACGGATTTTCCTGCAAGTTGAGAAGAGGTCCGGATGGATAATAACCCGGTAACTCATGCATCAATTTCCTTAAAAAAATCGTCAATCGTATCGTAGGATTTGCCTTTACCCTTTTTGATTTCAGTCCTGGCTTTCTTCACTTGCCCGACAAATTCCGGTTTGATAGCAGATTCCGTGGGATATACATTCTGATCAATTTTCTCTTCGATGCGTTCCAGCCGGCTCACAATGTCTGCAAGCATCTGCTTTATATTCCGATCGCTTTCTGATGCCCGCAAAGAGGATTCACTCACACCCCTGGTATGATAGGGGGGGTTATCCTCCTGAATCGAAATATCCCTGGAATTTTGCTTCTTTCCGGGTCCTTTTTCTACCTTGGAGTTCATGAGATTGTCCAAAATTATACTCTCACTATCCAATAGCCTTTTGTGATAGATATTCATTCTCAAGGGAATTTCTCTTCAGAGAGATTTCGGAAATCCCCTGCCTTCCCCGCCTTCATCCAAACCAATGCGAAGGCTGGTAAAGATTTTCTTATCCGGCACGTTTGTTCGAATCAGGGGAAACCGGCTCTTTCACAAGTGTCTCCCTCACTGTAGAACGCAGCCCATGTGCATGCCCTGATTCAGCCTTCCTTCCCACTCCCTGAAAATTTCGGACATTCTGTAACACAGATGCTACACCGTATCGTTGCCTTTTTAGCAATCCAGGGCGCCAGCGGCGCAATTGTTTTTTGCAGCCCTTGCCAGCCGAGCAGCCGGATCACTGCCGGGACAAGCAGGGGCGGCACCCATGCACTCACGGTCCTGCACCGGAATGCATCCACCCCCTCCGGTCCGAGAGCTCCTGTTGGGCATGCCCTGATACAGCGCCCGCACTGGGTGCAGGCCCAGGGGGCCCCTTCTTCGCCATCCGGTTCCTTCATGAGGGAGTCCATGACCTGCCGACCGGAGACGACCCCACTCAACAACAACCTGGGGCCAAACCGGGGAGTGAAAAGGACGGTATTGGTCCCTGCCGCCCCAAGCCCCCCTGCCTCTGCAACCCGCTTCAGAGGGACGACGCCCTGCACCCTCCCGTCATTGATCGTGACGGGGAGGTACAGCGGAACCGACTGTGCGGGAATCTGCTCATCATGAAGAAGTCCGGCAAGCCGGACCGCTGCATCATCCAGCCCCTCTGCAATACGGAGCATCTCCTTTGTCTTCTCTTCAGGTTGCATCCTGTATACCGGGATCGGAACCTCCTTTCCGAATACGATTACTGACCGGGCTGGGGGGAAGAACAGGATAACTGCTTCCCGGTCCGCTTCAGTGAGATCAGCAATGCCGACCTCTGCAAATACATTGATTCCCTCATCCTGGAAGAACGTTCCGAGATCCATGCTTCGCACACCTTCTCTCTTGTTTTGCAGGGATCGACGAATAGGATATCGGCAAAGGGCAGGGATGCATCAGGCTTGAGGATCTGGAGTATCCAAAACACGAAAGTTTTGATACATTAAAAGTGGGGGATAGTGGAGTAATTTTAAAGGTTCATATGAATTACCCAAATTGATTATCCATCCTCCAAAACTCCCCCGCCTCTGTAAAATACAACCATCCTTCAACCACTTTCCCACCAAGCAATTGCCTGCCCGCTTCGACATACGCTCTCATTGAGTCCAAATATTCCTTCGCTCTCAATGAATAATCAGACTGAGACACTGGCTCCGATTTGTAATCGATCACAACCCAGTTGCCATCTTCCAGCTCGCACAACCGATCAATCTTTCCCGTCACCCGCTGGCCATTATAGGTGATAACAAAAGGCAGCTCACAAAATTCCCTCTTCATCCTCTGCATGAGCTCCGATCCACGGAACCTGGCGACAATCTCCTCGCACTGTCGGATTGCTTCAGGATCACTCACCCCGTATTCCAGGCACACCACCCTGGCATCACGGCCACGGAATACCTCGTGGATGATGGTCCCTTTCGTTGCACCGTCAATCCTTTTTAGATATCGTGATTCAATCGGTGCTTTGCCTGATACGACTTGTGCTGAGGCCTCTTTCTCAAGCTCGGTCACCGATACTACTCGAATCTGTTCCGGACCTTGTGTGAAAACCATAGGGGACCAGGTCCCGCTCTTTCCGGCACACTCCTCCGGGACAGTGATCAACTCCGGCCTGATTTGTTCCGTCTCTGCTTGGATGGCCGTCGGATCGCTCGTTATGGTAAGGTGGACGGTCAGGTCGTCGCTCCCCAGATCCATGCCTCCGGCAGCGATGGCACCATCCGTGATTCCGAAGGCCGAAAAGAGCCATTCGATCCGGGAGGTCGCCAGCGATAGCGAAAGGTCAGGGTGTGTCGGGGCTGTCCCGCTCATGATCAGGTGGTCCCTTGCACGGGTAAGGGCAACGTAGAGGAGCCGTTTCTTCTCGGCACGCTCCTTCTGGCGCCGCAGCTCCCGGAGGGCAAGAAGCATCGGAGTCTTCGTAGGCTCGAACTCTTCCTCTGGATCAGGGACCATTATCCCAACGAGGAGCGGGTTATCCCCGATCATGATCGGCGGGAACGTCTCCCGGAACTGCATCCCCATGTCGGGAACCACCACGATCGGAAATTCAAGCCCCTTGGCGGCATGGACCGTCATGACGTTCACCGAGTTCTCGGCAAGGGCATCCAGCGGGGCTTCACCCTCCCGCTCCTCCTCATCCATGGCGGTCCTGAGGTCCTTGATAAAGTCGGCAAGTCCGTAGGATCCGGCACTCTCCCGAACCCTCGCCATGGCGATGATCTTCTCAAGGTTGGCCAGGACCTGTTTTCCCTCCGGAAGTGCTGCATACACTGTGTATATCCCGGATTCAGAAAGGATCCGCCTGATGAGAGGGACGATGCCAGTCCGTCCCGCATCTGCCCTCCAGTGGGAGAGGAGCCGGCAGGCACGAACCGCATCCTCTGACCCGGTCGTTTCACCGTAGTTCTGGAGCTTCTCCCAGAAGGTCCGGCCTTTTTCTCGGCTAATCAGGAACAAATCGGTATCCGGAAGGCCGCAATACGGGGACCGGAGTGTTCCGGCAAGGCTGATATCATCATGCCTGAAGTGGAGGAACCGGAGGAGATTGTACAGGTCATACACCTCCTGCCGTGAATAGAATCCCGTCCCCCCGTGCACGTAGAAAGGAATACCGTATCTGGCGAGGGCAGCAAGATACGAGGAAAGGTTCGTCCTCTGTTCAAGGAGGATTGCAATATCGCCGTACCGGGCAGGCCTCGAAATAAACGACCGGTCCTCTGCTTCCTCATACACCTGCACAGGACATCCCTGGACAAGGCTCTGGATCCTCCGTGCCACCATATCAGCCTCGATCCACTTCGTTGCAGCAGAATCCTCTCCCGATGGGGGGAGCAGCAGTTCGACTGATCCTGCATCCCCTGCCCGGGCTTCCGATACAAGGATCGGCTCGTACCCGAACTCCCACGGTTTCTCTGCTGAAGCAAAGAGCCGGGAGAAGAGGTAGTTTGCACACCCTATCACCTCTTTTGTGCTCCGGAAACTCGTATCAAGGTGCACCTCACGGCCCTGGCACCGATTGAGAATGATCTCCCGGACCGCCTTAAAACGGGTGACATCGGCATCCCGGAAGAGATAGATCGACTGCTTGGGATCGCCGACAATGAAGAGGCAGTCCGTGGATGGACCGGGTATGCCGACGATCGCGAGGATGATGTCAAACTGCGAGGGATCGGTGTCCTGGAACTCGTCGATGAGGATATACCGGAACCGTGGCAGGAAATGGGTGGCAACGAGATCTTCATTGGTCAGGAACAACTGCCGGGCGTGCAGGATCAGGTCCTCGAAATCAAGTCCCCCAAGGACCGCCTTTTCCCGCTCAACCAGTTCCGTGTAGCGGAGATAGACGAGCGAGAGATCTCCCAGAAGGTCAATCGCACCAGTGACAAGCGGATCATCAGGTTCAACCATCATCCGGAAGAGACTGCTCTTCCTCTTCAGGATATCATTCAGTTCTTTATAGGCAGATTTGAACAGTGAGAGGTCGTTTCCCTTCCATACCTTCCTGCTCCCGACATTCCCCGGGCGCTTTACGAGGAGATCGGTGGCGGCAGAACAGAACGCCTCAATGCCGGAATCCCCTGAGATTGCCTCGAGGAGCGGCCGGATCCCGCAGAGAAAGCAGACAGCCTTGTCATCAGCACCCTCATACCGGTCAGCGAGAGAGAAAAGAGTGGTGAGTGCAGCATTGAACGAACGGTCGTTCCGTAAATCCCTGATCCCGTTTTCACGGACCGTGTTGACTTCCCTGGTCCAGGTCCGTATCACCTGGTCGCTGTCCCACCCGAGTGCCTCAAAGAACTGTCGGTATGACAGCCTCTTGCCATACATCTCCGCGAGCATCGCACGGACTGTTGATGGTTCGAATACTGAGAGAATTCGCACAACTGCATCATGGACCGGCGGCGGGGAGGGTACATGGACAAGGTCCTCGAATGCCTTTCCATGGATGCGGGAGACCTGCCTCTCGTCAAGCACCACGAATCCCGGTTCGAGGCCGGATTCAATGGGAAATTCGCGAAGGACCTGGGCGCAGAAGGAGTGGAAGGTCTGGACAGGGGCGACCAGGAAGTCCACCGCCGCCCGCTCCCATCGTTCTCCTTTTTTTCCTGATAGTGCTCTCCGTATCCGTTCTTTCATCTCGGCAGCAGCCTTTTCTGTGAACGTGAGGGCAAGGATCTCGGGGACCGTCACTCCCCGAGTCTCGAGAAGGTCGAGGTATTTCTGCACGAGGACATAGGTCTTTCCGGTACCCGCCCCCGCAGTGACCACAAGACTCCTGTCATGGGTGGAGATCGCCTCGATCTGCCGTCTTGTTGCGGCCATCAGGTCACCTCCCCGGAATCAGAGACCCTGTAGGGATCGAACCGGCATATGCGCCTGAACTCGCAGTGGGAGTTTGGGCAGTGCTCCTCGGCAGGGAGGGGAAACGCCCCCTCCCTGATCCTGCGTATATAGCCGATGGCAAAATCGCAGGAACGGGTGATCAGGGCGGCGACATCCGGTGTCATCTTTGTCCGGGATGCGACAAGGCACCGTGCCTGTTCATCGCAGAGGAGCAGATCGCGCCGGACTTCCTTCCGGATATGGTAGTATCCTGCGGCTACCCCGCGTTTTTCCGAAAGCGCTTCGAAGGCAAGCAGGTAGAGGGGGAGCTGGAGGGCTTTCCCTTCCTCGATATCCTTGATTTTTGGATGCCCGCGTCCGGTCTTGTAGTCATAGATAAGGAAGAATCCTTCAGGGGAGATATCGATCCTATCGATCCGACCCCGTATCCGGAGCTGTTCACGCCCGTCGGAACTGGTGAGGGCAACTGCTTCTTCCACCGAGGCCGGGTCATCGGTTCCAGAGGGGTTCATCCCAAAAGAGAATTCAAAATGGCAGGGAGCCAGCGGGGAATCGGCTGCTTCCGCTTCCTTGGCGAGGAACTTCTCAAGGTATCCGGGGCCGGCATGGGGAGAGCCCTTCATCTGCAGACAGGTTGCCTCCCAGAGGGGACTCTCGAAATGGTGACGGTCAAGCTCTTCCCGGGCAATCTCCTGCATGAGACTGGTTGCTGCTTCTATCGAAGCGGGGGTGATGTGCCCCTGTCCCGCTGCAAGCCATCGGCGATAAAATGTCGAGAGGATGTCATGGACTGCACTTCCCCGGTCCGCCGGAGAGAGGTTCTGCTCACCATCAGGGAGATCTTCCAGCCGGAGGACATTCCCGATGAAAAACCTGAAGGGACACTGCGCATAGGTCTCGAGGCTCGTTGCGGAATATACCCCCTCGGGGCTGAACCGCTCCCCGAGAGCAGCAGCGATGGTTTCGTCAGCGGACAGCATTCCCTCGTAGATGGAGTCACAGGTTCCCTTCCGGTAGTAGCGCTCGGTATTGATACGCGCTACCAGGTCATCGATACTCTGCAGTGGATCCAGACGATCAATAGCCTGGCATACCAGCCCTTCTGCAATCCTTTCTCCGGCAGTGACTGCCGCAAGACTGCGTGAACAGCACTCCGCATCCTGGCCAGTACTGCTCCACCCCTTCGGATGGCATACCATCCGTACGCGTTCGAAGAATGCAGAGGTGAGGAGGGGGGTGGAGCCTTCAGCGAGGGGTGCACTCAGATAGACACGCTGTGAAGAGAGGAGCGCCGCGATAAAGTAATACTCCTGTTCAAGGAGGATTTCCGCAAGCGACCGGGTCCCCATCCGTGCGTTCTCAAGCGAATTGGTGAAGGGGAGCCGGGTGGTCAGACGGGGGACCACCCCCTCGACCAACCCGCAGATGAACAATACCGGCAGATGCAGATGAATTGCCTCGCGGATCCCGATAACCGACACCCCTTCCCCTTCCAGGCCAGAATCCCCTGACGGCTCATCGATAAGGATAGTAACCATGCGGAGAAATTCATCAGTCGTAACCTTCCTGTCTTCCGTGAGGAATGGGTTGTACCGCAGGGATTCCAGCCGTTCATGGAAAATACCGATAATGCGTTCATCCCTGATCCGTTCCTCGTCATCGGGTGCGAGAGAGAGATTCGGCAGGTGATACCGATCGAGAAAGCCCCTGAATTCACGCACGAACTCCTGCATGCTTCTCCTGCCCTCAAGACCCTGCAGCGCATCAAAGAGCTGAATGATCCCCTCCCTGACCCGGTCTGCTGAATCCTGGCTGATTCCATGGTATCGCCGTTCGTTTCCGTTTGCGATCGATGAAACGAGATATTCCAGACGATCCTGCCATTCATTCCTCCCTGATTCAACACAGGCATGGCGTGAGACAAGATCAACCTCTGATGGATCCAGCAGGAGAAATCCCTCCCGGGAGGGAGCATGCAGGTACGGGCTGTTCAGGAACGAGATGACCTCCTCGCGGGAATACCGGTTGACGACAAGCCCGATGATCCCCACAAGGAACCGGATGAGCGGGAATCTTGACAACTTGGGGGTAACTCCGGACTTCCAGGGAATCCCAAAATCAGAAAATACCTCTGTGATACTGCCGATTTCATCCTGCAATTCCGGGAACGCAACCGAGATATCCGAGAGGGGAACACCGTGGTCGTTGAGGCGGCAGATCTCTTTTGCAATCGCCTGGAGTTCAGCATAGTGCGAGGGAAAGGTATCCAACCTGATAGACTCACCGATTCCGATCGGTTCAGGCGATGAGAATATCCCGGTTAGTAATGACGGAGTGGAGGGGAGGGGCGAAACGAGTGACCCGGTTACACCCATTCCCGTCCAGCCAGGAGATCGGGCAAAAATGGCAGGATCGGCACCTGACGGGATGAAACAGGTGAACGATTCTGATCGCTCCCGGAGCAGGGAGAGGAGATCCTCCTCAAGAGGAAGAGGCCCGAAAAGTCCGTACACAAACAGATGGCGGGGAGGCTTTGCACCTCCATTTTCCAGGTGATGGATCGTCCATTCGAGGATTGTATCAGTATCGACGAGATCATGCTCCTTCATCCGGTTCCGGTAAGCAGAAATGATCCTGGCAATCTGGTCACTCTTCTCACCCTGCAGATCCCCGAGGCATTCCGGGAAGGCAACCTT
The DNA here is from genome assembly GCA_022710385.1 of Methanoregula sp. GTDB lineage: Archaea > Halobacteriota > Methanomicrobia > Methanomicrobiales > Methanospirillaceae > UBA9949. The sequence continues at coordinate 2,995 of JAKLGZ010000036.1, read as the reverse complement.
TCTCGTGGTGATAACATTCATGAAGGTTTGGAGATCCTCGATCGTTCCGGGGAGGGGACGTTCCCGGACAAAGAACAACGGGAGCACATCCCGGTTCTCAGAGACGATCAATGAGAGGAGCAGGCGTGACTCTGCCTTCGTCAGTTCACGCGTCGTTCTCCTGTTCTCCGCAAAATAACTCCTGCAGAACCCTTTCAGGGTGCAGATCCGGGAAGGGATGAAGGGAACATTTTTTAGGGAGAGTTCATCCCTGACACGCTGCACGAGCCGTTCGGTAGGAAGGATAAGCCAGGTAGAGAAGGGATCGCGTTCACTCCCGGCCTGGAAGTCACTAATGAACTCTTCAAGATGATCCCCAAAAAGACCCTGGATGACCGAACTGCGGGCTGTCATTGGATAATACCATATTACGCGGTTGGAGACTTGAACGATTCCTTTCGATAGAACCAGCCGATTGGTCGAAAAAACCCTTATTCGATTGATTACGAAGTGCCATGAGCCCTGCACCCCGGGGCTTTGAGCCGGCTCCTCCCGCCCGTCATCTTCTCGACCACGATCTTTGTCGGTATCCGTTCCTTGAGCGCAGGGACATGGGAGATGATCCCGATGATCTTCCCCTCCTGCTGCAGGGTGGAGAGGGTCTCGAGGGCTACCTCGAGGGTCTCACTGTCCAGGGTCCCGAATCCTTCATCGAGGAACAACGAATCGATCCGGACATTCCGGCTTGCCATGCCAGAGAGTCCGAGGGCCAGGGAGAGGCTGACAATGAAACTCTCCCCTCCGGATAGGTTCTTCGTGGAGCGGATCTCCCCTGCCTGGTAATTGTCCACGATATCGAGCTCAAGGGAGGATCTCCCGCTCCGGATGAGGAGATACCGGTCGCTCATTTTCCGGAGGTGCCGGTTCGCATGGGCGATGAGGCGGTCAAAGGTGAGACCCTGGGCAAAGACCCTGAATTTTTTCCCATCCGATGATCCGATCAGATCGTGCAGCTTCTCCCAGCGGAGGCATTCGGCCTCCTGCATCTGGAGAGCCTGAACCAGCTCGTTCTGGTGGGCAACCCGTGCCTCATGATCGGTCAACTTCTGGCGGATACTCCCCTGTTCCTGGTGAAGACCGGTAATATCCGATTCGAGAGAAGAGATCGCCTCTTCCAGAGTATCAGGGGACTTATCGGTCAGGTTCCGGGATCGCTCATAAGAGAGGGCAGTCGTTTTTTCCTTTATCCGTGATGAGAGATCCCGTTCCTCGAAGATCAGGTCAGTCTCCCTCTTCTCGAGCACCTCAAACCGGTCACGGGGCATCCGTGATGCGATGAACTCCTCCTCTCCCGAGAATCCTGTCTTCTGTATGCCAGCGAGAAAAGAGGAGGTATGATCCCGGACCGTGATCAGGATCTGCTCCAGAGTGCCGCTCTTCTTCTCGATCTGCTCCTGTAACGTTGTAATGCGGATTTCATACTCTTTGGACGCACTGGAAGCCTCCCTGAATTGTTCCTCGGCAGAACGGAGTTCCGCAGCCGATCGTTTCTCTTCGCGGTCGGGATCCTTGGTGCCAAATAATTCCTTCCTCTCGTGGTCTAATGCGACGAACACCCCCTCTTTCTCGCTGATACCCTGCAACTGCGACGCAACGGCCACTCTGGTATCCTCCATCTGCTTCTGGTGGTTGAGTATGCTGCCCGCAATGAGGTCAATCTCCTTTTCAATGTCCGTTTTCCGGATCGCCCTCTTCTCGAACTCCCGCTTCCTCTTCTCCAGGGATTCCAGGATCCCGGTGATCGACGTTCCCTCCGTAAACGTCATTCCAAATCCATCAAGTTGCGCGGCAACTTCCTGATATAATCGTGCCAGTTCCTCTGCATCCGATGCAACCTGCTGCTCCAGCTCATACAGGGTGTTTGAGCGAATTTTCAACGATACGTCAAGGTTCCCCAACGAAGTCTGATGACTGGAGAGACTTTCTTTTATCCGGGTCGCGGCATCGGAGGCGTCCTTCAACCGCGGCACTATGCCTTCATACGATGCAACGATTTCGGAACACCATGCAGAATGGACCTCACAGAGCGTGAGGGCATGGGAGAGGGACTTTTTAAGGAAGCTGGAGTTCGTGACAGATCCGATATCCTCGAATCCGAATGCTGATTCATCAAGCAGTTCACGGATCCGATCCCTTTGTTCCGTTACCGCTCTTCTATCAGATGAGAGGGTTGTCTCTGATTGAGAGAGAGAGAGTTCCGTTTGTCGTACCTGGTCGGAGAGTAGTCTCAACTCCTCTTTGATCGCTGCCCATTCAGATTCAACACCTCGAGGATGAGGGATGGTCTCCCGGGCATAAGGATGATCAGGAGAGCCGCACAACGGGCAGGGGTCGCCCTCCACGAGGTGACTTCGAGCCTCTTCAAGGCTTTGGATGCGGTGGAGGAGCGCGAGGTTGGTCTCGATCCGGGCACGGATCTCTTCTTTCAGATCCTGTTCACGCTTCAGGCCTGACAGGATCTCCCGTTTCTTTGCGATCTCCTCCTTTAGCTCGTCCTGGTGGTCCTCACGTTCCCGGATCTTCATCCCGATCTGCTCGATAGCATCATGGATCTTCAGCTCGGCCTCTAGTGTTATCCGTCGTTCTTTCAGGGATGCCACACAAGCCTGCCAGAATCCGGGCTTGCGGAAATCCAGCAGTTGATCGGCAGTCTCCTCAATCATCCGTACTGCCGCAGTTGCCTCCTGAAACTCCCGATTTTTCTCCTCCAGGAGTGTTCTCTGGGTTTCATGGGCTTTTTTGAGCTGGTCCACTTCGGCAGTCTGTGATGCCAGCTGGTCCCTGTTCGACAGAAGACGCCGGTTCAGCTGTTCATAGTGCCGCATTTTCTCACCAAGACCCGATATGATCTCCCGCAGGAGGGAATCTTTTGGATGCTCCTCAAGGTAGGTGATGGCCCTGGCAAGCTCGGCTTTCTTCTCCTTGGCCCGTTCGGTCTCCCTGGTGACATTCCGTG
>JAKLGZ010000035.1 GCA_022710385.1 Methanoregula sp. | reverse complement strand
CAGATCCCGACATCGGCAAACCGGTACCCGGGATCATGATACATCCGGAGGAGATGCTCCCTGCTTTTCCGCATGCTGTTTCCTCGTTATGCAGTTCCATCTCAAAATAGTTCACCCATACCCCCGGTCCCAACCGCTATCCATGGATTAATCCGAAAAGAGGGCGGATAGTTATTGATGGCGCATCTCACGGTGGATATTGGCGGGAAACCCGGAGTCAACTGCAGGGGGTTCTGCGAATACTGTTATTTTAAGCATGTGAAGGAAGTCCCCCCCTTTGGATGCCGCCACTGTCCCCCCTATCGGGTGGGATGTGATTACTGCAGCCGGAGCGTGCGTGAATACTACCAGGGATGGAAAAGTCTGAGGCAGGTGGGAGAAGAGACGCTTGCCACGCTTCAGATGATGACCGGCGATGTCGAAAGGGTGACCATCAGCGGCGGCGGGGACCCGAGCTGCTACCCGGAATTTACCGATCTGATCGAACTCCTTGCAGGCATGGAGGTCCCGCTCCACATCGGATATACCAGCGGGAAAGGGTTTGATGATGTCGGGATCGCCGATTTCCTCATCGACCATGGGCTCGCCGAAGTCTCGTTCACGGTCTTTTCTGTCGATCCGGCAAAACGGAAGCGGTACATGCACGATCCAACCCCCGATGTCTCGTTGAAGATACTCGAGCGACTCTGCGGCGAGATCGAGGTGTACGGGGCGGCGGTGGTCCTTCCGGGAATCAATGATGGCAAGGCACTCGAAGAGACCTGCCAGTGGCTCGATGATCGGGGAGCAAAAGGACTGATCCTTATGCGTTTTGCGAACAGGACCGATCAGGGCCTCATCCTCGGGAATTCTCCGGTGATAAAGGGGCAGCCGGTCCAGTCCCCCCAGGAGTTCCAGGAGATGGTGACCGATCTTGCGAAACAATTCAACATGAAGATTTCAGGGACACCCCTCTGGGATCCGGCAATCGGCTCGCCATTTGCCATAAGAAACGAGCCTGACCTCCTCGACAAACTTCCTCTCCTCCAGCGGAGCGCGACGGTCATCAGCGGGAGTATTGCCGCACCGGCCATCCAGGCTATTCTCGATGCACGGGGCGGAGGGGTCAACGTCATTGGGACAAGGAAAGAGATTGCCTGCCTCATCACTGCCGATGATCTCAACGCGCTCGACCTTGCAGAGATAGAGAGCCTCGTTGTGATCCCGGGACGGGCATTTGTCCATGACCAGGAGGCCGAGCGAATCCTGACCGCTGATGGAAACGACCGCACAGTGCTCCGCGGCCCAGAAATGCTGACTGCAGATGCAGAAACCAGCATGGGTATGACCAGGGAAGGAGTCCTCCTGATAGAGCTTGAAGGATTTTCCGGGCTGATTGCAGTGATCAACCGGTACGGGCAGGACAGCCCCTGATCTGTTCGATATGCTTATTATCTGCCCGCATGAATGATAAGCAGGCACAACTAATGTGCTGGCATATGTAAATCCGACGTGTGGTAACAACACGGCCTCGCTTTTTCAGAGGCTTTTGGGATTACAGAAGAGTCAGCAGAGGCTGCTCTTTTTCCGGATTTACATGGTGCCATCTGGAGGTGAACCATGGCACGTATACACGCACGCCGGAGAGGTGATTCAGGATCGGTCCGCCCACATCGGAGCGAAGCCCCCTCCTGGTCAAATACCGACGTGAAATCAATCGAGAAGGTTATTGTTGACCTAAAAAAAGAAGGGTACTCGAGCAGCAGGATCGGCCTTGTTCTCCGTGACCAGTATGGAGTCCCTGACGTCAAACTGGTGATGGGAAAACGGATCGAGCAGATTATCAAAGATAACGGGCTGCAGTCAGAGATTCCAGAGGATCTCCGGAACCTGATGATGAAGGCGCTTGGCCTTCGAAAACATCTCGGGGAGAATAGAAACGACCTGCACAACAAGCGGCAGCTGCAACTGACCGAATCAAAAGTACGCCGCCTGGTGAAGTACTACGTATCCAGCGGACGACTTCCCAGCGACTGGAGCTACAAGCCGGAAACCGCGGAGATCCTGCTCTCGCGCTGATCCCCATGTCCCTCGAAGAAGCCGTATCCAGGGTTGCTCAGGAGCTCGAGCGGCAGGACTTTGTCGAGGTCTATGCACACCATGACGCGGACGGGATTGCTGCCGGGTCCATCCTGTGTTCTGCACTGTTCAGAAGGGGGATCCGGTTCCGGCTCAGAATTCTGGATCATATCAGCCCTGCGTCCCTCTCTCCCGGGATCCCGACCGTGCTTTGTGACCTCGGTTCGGGACTCGAGGACCTTCCTGAAGGTGTGATGGTGATAGACCATCACATTCCCCGGTTCGAAGGTGACCTCCATGTCAATCCAAGGCTTCATGGAATCGACGCTGACCAGGAACTCTCATCCTCAGGGGCTGCCTACTTTGTCGCAAGGGAGCTTGGGGACAATCGGGACCTTGCCGGCCTTGTCATGCTTGGAATCATCGGTGATGACCAGGAGCTGTCAGGGATGAACCGGGAAATTTTCAACGAAGCGATGGGAGAATCAGTCATCAGCATGAACAATGGATGCCGGCTGGTGGGAAGAGATCTCCATGAGAAGCTGCTCTGCAGCATCAATCCCTACCTTCCCCGAATCAGCGGGGATGAGATGGCTGTCGCTGATCTTATCGAGACTTCTTCGAGGGAAGGGAAAATCGAGGGAAATAGGTTGCTCTCCCTCATCGTTCTGCGGATCAGCCTGTTTGTCCCTGCAAGGACACTGAATTCCCTTTACGGAGAACGGTTTTCCCTTGACCGTGAGATCATCAGCGACGCCCATACCTTCACGGCCATTGTGGATGCGTGCGGGAAATGCGGCCAGGGCGGACTTGCGGCATCACTCTGTCTCCGATCTGCTGAAGGGACTGATGAGGCATGGGAAGCAGCACAAAGCCATCGATGGCGTGTCCTTCAATCGCTGACTGCGCTTGCCGGACGAGACGAGAAGCAGAGTTTCTATGAAGTGGAGGAACGATCAGTGGCCAGTGATGTGGCAGATGTGCTTGCGAGGGACACGGTCCAGGAACGTCCAGTATTTGTCACAGCGCGTGACAATGATCTCTGTCATGTCTCGGCCCGTGCACCGGGAACATCGGACCTGAATCTCGGCGATCTGATCCATGAAGCGGCAGTACGGTGCGGCGGTTTTGGCGGTGGCCACCGGACGAGGGCTGGGGCTACGATTGCCTGTTCGCGGATAGGCGAGTTCCGTGATACTCTTGCAAGGATGGGGGTGGCATGACGGATATAGAGGGGATCATTATCACCCGGCACCGTCATGCAGGATGTGTGGCCGGGGCTTTGCGCCCAGACAATCTCTCTGCCATGAGCACGATTGCCTGCGGCGATGAAGTCAGGACGAGGATAACTGGCAGGAAAATTCGTTCCCTCATCGCATCAACTGACGACTATCTTATGAATTGTGCAATTGCGGAGGATCTATGCAGGTACGCTTCCGACTAGACGCAGAGCTCCGGTTCAGCGCCCCCTTCTCAAAGGAGGCTGAGGAGTCCTGCCGGGCACTGATTGATGAAGCAAACAGGGTGCTGTTCATGAAGGGTGTCCCGAAAGGGGTGGATCGCAGCGAAGTGGGCCAGATCACGCGATCCGAGTTTTCGGGAAATACCCTCACTCTTACTATTGAGAGCGGGGCATACACCAGGGCCCACGATGCACTCTTCCGGTTCAGGAAGCAGGTTGCCCCCTCACTCGGGAAGCACCGGCTCGGTATCCGCGAGATCGTAGTAACCGATTATTCGATTGAGCTGGAGGGAGCATTCCCGGAGAACTTCCGGACACCGGAACTTCCGTTCATCAAGAAGGCAATCCATTCCGGACGGGTGCTCTTTGTCAATCTCGACGTCTCCGCTTCGGATCTCGAGAATCGTATCCCTGATCGGCTGGTCAGGCTTTTCGAAGAGAAGATCGAGGCTGCGGGCTATGGAGGAAAGGGAGAGCACTGGGAGCTCATCTATGAGAGTGGAACAAAAGCCCTCCATTTCGAGGGTGATCCAACCGCAGAGATGATCCAGCGGGGCTGGATCAAGCATGCACTCTCCCGCGGGCAGTGGATCCATGGACCGCAGTCAACCCAGCTCTTCCGGGCATTCGAACAGATCGTCATCGAAGAGATCATCGGGCCTATGGGATTTACCGAGATGATCTTCCCGAAACTGGTGCCCTGGGAAGTCTGGATGAAGTCCGGGCACGCGAAAGGGGTTTATCCTGAGATCTACTATGTATGCACCCCTAAAACGCGTGATGCTGCCTACTGGGAGGATATCGGTGATTACTTCAAGGTCACCGGTGAAGTCTGGGTAGACGAGATCAGAAACCGGATTGACGGGCCAATTGGTGGTCTCTGCTACGCCCAGTGCCCTTCATTCTGGCCGTTCCTGCAGGGAGAGACCCTGGCAAACGACTGCCTCCCCATCCGGATCTTTGACCGGAGCGGAACGTCCCACCGCTACGAGAGCGGGGGTATTCACGGGATAGAGCGGGTCGACGAGTTCCACCGGATCGAGATCCTCTGGCTCGGTACTGCAGAGCAGACGGTGGAGACTGCAGACCGGCTGCATGACGCCTATACCCATGTATTCGAGGATCTCCTCGAGCTGGAATGGCGGTGTGCCAAGGTGACTCCCTGGTTCATGGCGCAGGAAGGGATGATCGGTCCCGACAACGGCTGCGGATGCGGCGGGCGGATTGGGACCACGGATTACGAGGCGCTGCTTCCTTACAGTAACAGCTGGCTCGAATTCCAGAATGTCAGCATCAACGGTGACAAATACCCGAAGGGATTCAATGTAAAAATCCAGAGCGGGGCTGACTGCTGGTCTGGCTGCTCCGGTATCGGCCTTGAGCGGTGGACAGCAGCATTTCTTGCCCAGAAAGGGCTTGATATCGGGAACTGGCCGGATATCGTGGCGAAAAAGGTTGGAGAACCTAAAAATCTTTTCAAATTTCTCTGATGTGATAGTATGGCAAAGAAAAAACAGGTTGGACGAAGAGTTGAAGGCTGGAAAGCCAAGAGCTGGTATAAGATATATACCCCCGAAAGCCTCGGGAAGGCATACATTGGGGATACCATTGCAGGTGACCCCGAGAGCGTAGTTGGCAGGATCATTCAGACTACCCTTGGTGAGATACTGAATGATTACTCCAGGCAGAACGTGAAGATGAAATTGCGAATCGCGAATGTGGCAGCAGATGCGGCATACACCGAGTTTGTAGGGCATGAACTGACCCGTGATTACCTCCGTTCCCTGGTAAAGAGAAGGACAACCCGGATCGACAGCCATGTGCCGGTTCTTACCAAGGACGGGAAGATGGTGGATCTGTCGGTCACCTGTTACACTCTCACGAGGGCAAACCTGAGCCAGACCCATGCAATCCGGGGGCTTCTCTTTTCAAAAACCCAGGATCTCGCAAAAGAGGGAGATTTCAACGCTCTCCTCAATGGAATTGTCACAGGGGATATCTCGAAAGAGCTCTTTAAGACCATAAAGCCCCTCTTCCCTGTCCGCAGGGTTGAGGTAATCAAATCTAAAGTAGGGATCACCAGGGCAGCTTAATCGCCTTGGTGTCCTTTAGCCTCCTTTTTCACAATGAGGAGGTCCAATGGTGAAACATAATACTGTGCAGTCCGTATCTTTTCAGGATGACGGCACGAAAGGTCCTGCTCCTTATCATCGATGGTGTATCTGACCGGCCATGCAGTGAACTCGGTCGACTGACGCCTCTCCAGGCTGCACGGACTCCCATTCTCGATCGAATTACGGCTGAAGGAGTATCCGGGATTATGGATACTATTGGTCCTGGAATCCGCCCGGGATCGGATACCTCGCACCTGAGCCTCCTCGGATATCCCCCGGAACAATATTATACCGGCCGGGGTCCCCTTGAAGCAGCAGGGACCGGTATCAGAATGGAACAGGGGATGGTAGGATTCCGATGCAACTACGCGACCATTGATGAGGGCGGACGGGTTATCGACCGGCGTGCCGGCAGGATACACCATACCAGCCCACTCTCAGAGGAGATCGAAGGGAATGTGGACCTCTCCTCGTTCGGGGTGGAGGTGCTCTTCCGTTCCGGGGCAGGCCATCGCGCGGCGCTCGCCTTCAGGGGAGCGGGGCTCGGAGCCTGCGTCTCCTCAAACGACCCGAAGAAAGAGGGGATCCAACCACCAGCGTTCCTCCCGCTCCGTGATTCAGCAGCCGACAGGAAGACCGCAGAGGCACTGAATGAATTTATACGGCAGTCACTCCCAATCCTTGCGAAACATACCCTGAACCAGGATCGAAGGAAGAGGGGGCTGCCTTTGGCAAACATGATCCTCGTCCGTGGTGCAGGGCAGATGGGCACGTATGAACCTTTCAGCGAGCGGTATGGTCTCTCCGGCAGTGTCATATCCGCTGCGACCCTGATAACCGGGATCGGGAAATCTCTCGGACTCAGGTACGTCCCGGTGGAAGGAGCGACGGGTTCGTCTGATACAAACCTTGAAGGAAAAGTGAAGGCTGCCCTCACCGAGCTGAAAGAACAGGATTTTGTGCTGCTCAATATCAAGGGGGCTGACGAGGCAGGGCATGATGGCCATGCCATCGAGAAGAAGAACTTCATCGAGCATATTGATGCTGCGCTCGAACCGCTGCTGTATACCGATGAATGCCTGATCGTCATCTGTGCTGACCACAGCACCCCCTGCAGCATCCGGGATCACAGTGCTGACCCTGTTCCGCTTGTCATCTGGGGAGATGATGTCCGGACCGATGCGGTCATGCAGTTCGATGAGGTTGCCTGTGCCCAGGGCGGACTCAACCGGATAACAGGCCATTCGCTGATGCCAATCATCTGCGACCTGATCAACCGTGCCAAAAAATACGGGGCCTGAAGAGATGCAGGACATCGCAGAGATCCTCGGCCTTGAGGAGGTGCAGCTGATTGAACCTTCTTTCGCACTACTCCCGGATACCACGTTCACTGCACTCCTCGAAGAATCCGAAGGTACCCAGGCCCGGCTTCTTGTTGACCAGGATTCAGATCCGCTCTGCATGGCAGTATGCAGGGAAGATGGAACCTGGATTGCCGGCTGTTTTCACCTCCGCCCACCGACTGGTGCACTGATCGCCCGATTCGAATATCTCGGAGGCGATATCTTCCAGGAGGAGCGGGGTATCTGGGAAGCTGCAGTCCGGGGCTATTACAGCAGGGAGCTGGCACTGCATACCACCCCCGCCCTTGAAGATTTGAATCCCGGACGGGTGAGTCTCGTTGACTCCCTTGTTGGCGAGATCCTGGGAGACGGAGCGGGGAGATCGTGCCTTGACTGCGGATGCGGATCAGGAGTCGGATCCCTCGTACTCCGGAAACGGGGGTATAAAATCTTCTCCTGCGACAATGATCCGTCTCTGATCTCCCTCGGATTTGCCAGGGGCAGGCTTCTGCAGGAGGAGACGATGCTGATCGATGCCTCCCTCCTTCACCACTATGTGGGCCATTGCGATACCGGGCTTGGGCTGATGTTCGGGGAGATCCATGATTTCAATGAGGGGATGTGGGAGCAGATTACTGGGGAACTGATCATGCTGACTGATCGCAGCCTTATCACGACAGGGACCGAGCAGGAGGCCATGCGAATCAGGAACTGGGCAGATCAGTATGGCAAAGAATCAGACATTATCGAGAATACGCGGGATCCGATATACGACCGGTGGATCTGCAGTATATCCTCCTGAAAAAAGTTCCACGGTCTATTGTTACGAGGAGGCGGTGGATCAGCGCTGCTCTCTCTTTCCCTTTCCCTTCTCTTTCTTTCGCTCTTCCAGGGCGCTGCATTCGAGTTCGGTAAGGATCTCGATCGGATCCTTGAATTTGTTTGAGAGGGTGAGGATCTCGAGCAGACGTTCCACTCCGATGAAATGTTCGGCCATCACCCGGGCGAGGGGCATCAGTTCGATCCTTCCGTTGGTCTGGCGGACCATTCCCTTTTCGAGGAGGAGGGGGAGAACGGGTTCAAGGGTCCCGATCATCTGGTTATTGATGTATTCCAGATCCTGCTCGTCTCCCCTGCAGACAACGGCATTGGCCACATACTCTTCAGAGCTCTGCTCGAGGTCATGCTCTGGCGCTACTTCCTCCATCTCCCCCTTGAGGAGCCGCATCGCTACCTCTTCCTCAGTGAATGAGGACCCTCTTCCATACGTCCCGCCAGGCTCTGCAAGGATGACCACCTTCCCGAGATCATGGAAATCAGGCCTGCCTGCCCTTCCTGCCATCTGGTTGAATTCCTGGACGGTGAGCCACGAGATTCCCATGGCAAGCGAATCAAAAATGACCTGGGATGCGGGGAAGTCTACCCCTGCACCGAGCGCTGCAGTCGTGATCACCGCTTTCAGCTTCCCGCCCAGGAACTTCGCCTCAACATCCCTCCGCTCCTGTGCCGTCAGGCCGGCATGGTAAGCAGCGTATCTAGGTCCCATTGCATCAGCGATGACATGACACCGGGCCCTTGAATTGGTGAACAGTATTGTCTGGCCGAAAAATCCCTTCGACGACTTGGTCCTGAACTCCTCCTCGCAGAGCTTCTTCTCGGTCGGGATCTTCTGCTTGTGCTCAAGGAACAGGAGATACCGCTCCAGAGAGACGGGCCGTTCATCATATCTGACAAGGGTAGCTCCCAGCTTCTTTGCCAGGATCTTCGGCATACCGATGGTGGCTGACAGATACAGGAACTGGGCTTTGGGGGCGAGGTATTTCAGTCTCGCAACCAGGCCATCGAGCCGGTGTCCCCGGTCAGGATCCTCAAGCATCTGGACTTCATCGATCACCACGGTCCCGATCTGCCGGAGGCGTGATCCCATCCTGATAAGGTGATCGATCCCCTCGTAGGTCCCGACAATCACCGGGGCGCCGGTGTTCCTGTCTCCTGCCTGCCGGTTCTCGGGCAGATTGAGCCTGCTCTTCCCTATCATGATCCCGACGTCAGTGAATGATCCGTATCGTTCATTGAACCGCTGGTATTTCTGGACTGCAAGGGCCACCAGGGGGACCAGGAAGAGGAACTGTCCTCTCCCTTCGATCAGGTTCTTCATCCCAGCCATCTCCCCGATGAATGTCTTCCCGCTCGCGGTTGCTGAAACGACAAGAAGGTCCTTCCCGTACAGCAGGCCTGCATCCACCGCCATCTGCTGGGCGGGCATGAGACTGGAGACGCCGGACGCATCCACAAAGACCCGGGGCAGGGGCAGCTCTTCGAGGTGTGCGGTCTTCTGGACCGGATGGGCATCCAGCCGGTCAAAGAGCGTCTGGGACATTGTTATCTGCTCAGGCTGGATGCTTGCGAGAACCCGGTCCACGTCACGGTATTTTAACAACATCTCTTCCATGTGGGACATGGACTGGCGCCCGATACGTCCCATATGTGCAAGTTCACGGCGGATTTCCCGTTTTGCACACTCCGGGCAGATTGATTCAGATCCCCGGTAACGGATTCCGGTTTTATCGCTCAGGGGGGTTATCCGTTCTTCGAGGAGACAGATCCGGCAGATATTCACCAGCGATGACGAGATTTGGAAATCGGCAAGAAACCTCCCGAATACCTCGTCACGCCGGGTGAGGAATACCTCACTCTTCCGGAGGGAAGCGATAAGGTCCTTTGTGGGAGTGTTGCGGTACTGCTGCCTGCTTCCCCATTTGAGCCGGTATTGAACGGGCCTTACTCCTTTCGGGGTTTCAGATATCTCTGCAAACGCAGTACCCCGGATACTGTGATTGTCGAGAAAGAGGATCTTGTAATTTCCTTTCTGGGGATGGACAATAACCCTCATGGAGTGACCAGGTCATGGATGAGGTAAGATAACCCGACCCCTTCAAGCCTCTTCAGAAAATCTGTGAATTCTTCATCCACAATAAAAATGGCACAGTCGATGCCGTGAAATGCCGCCTCGATGACCCCTTCACGGGATCCGAAGAACATGTCAGGGATCCTTCCCGCCTTCTCCAGTGCCACGTACGCCTCCAAGCCTACTGCCGCGACCATTTCAGCCTGGCCGCTGACAGCCAGGAGCTGTTCCTTCTTTACGTTCTGCGAACCTCCCCTCTGGATCCGTGGCACTTTGCAGACGTGAATGACTCCTTCGGTATGATCGATGATTCCCGACAGCCGGATGACACCGACATCATCACCCTGGCGTGCATTCATCAGGACGATCCCGGTTGCACTCTGGGGTTCACTCGCCGCATAGAGCCATCCTCCCTTCATATAGACACCGACCTCCTCCCCCTCTTTAAGATCATGGGCGGCGATAGCGGTCCAGGTCGAAACCTGCTGAATAATATCCCTCCTGATATGCCGGGCGTACGATTCAAGAGCTTCTGCATGGTTAAGAACCCATTCGATGCCGGACCGGGACACATCGTAACGTCCTCTCCCGTGCGCAGCAACCATGCCATCATCGACGAGTTCTCTGATATACTCTGATACTGCCTGTGGGGTCACACCGAGCTTGTCGGCAATCTCCTGCTGCCTGACTGCAGGCTGGTGCTCAGCAATCTCGACAAGGATCTGGAGCCGGGTTACCTCACGCTTGCTCCTGAGAATGGAAGAGAGGGGATCCTCACTGGCTTCGTTCAAGCAGCACCAGTCCCTGACCTTTCACATCCAGATGAGGGATCCGCTTTGCCAGACCCCTGATAAAGGTGGGACTGACCCCGAATTTGCGTGCAATATCATTGATGGAGTTGTTCCCCCCCGACAATTCCTCCTCTACCTTTTCAACAACGATGCGCAATTGCTCATCATTGGATACCGCGATATAAAGAAGGTCGGAGAGATCAGTCAGGTTGCATTGGAAATTCGCCCTGAACTTATTGTATGTCGCACGGAATTCCTTTACAGGGCGTTTTCCCGGCTCTGGCATCCTCCATTGTTCTTCAATGAGATTGCCCTTTTTCAGGATGCTGATGCAGTGACTTACCCCCTCTTCCTTCAGATGAGTACTCAACTCCTCTTCGGTCATCCATGACTTGTTGAGAAGATCATAGACCTGTTTATAGCATGAATTGTTAAAAGTGATGAGAAGGGGAATCAGTTCCACCGGATCATTCACTATCCTGATATGGCCTGACACGATAAAACCCACTTAGTATATGGCGCAGTAAATCCATAAAGTTTTGTAGGAATCCGATGCGCCGAAACGGGAGAATACTCGTCCGTGGAGTTGTCCAGGGCGTAGGTTTCCGTCCTTTTGTGTATGCTCGTGCACGGGAATACGGGATTTCCGGTTACGTTAAGAATCTCGGGAGTGAGGTTGAAATTTACGCGAAGGGGGATGCATTTGAGGACTTCCTCCTTTCCATACGTATGGGTCCTCCACTTGCCCGGATCGATTACCTTTCTGTAACACCCTGGGAAGGGCCATATCCCAAAGACTTCCTGATCCTGCCCAGCAGTCCTGGGATTATGTCCGGGATGATCCCTCCTGACATCGCAACCTGCGAGGAGTGTCTTACAGATATCGACTCCCGCAGGGGAAGGTACAGGTCGTACTGGGCAACATCGTGCGTGGATTGTGGCCCCCGTTACAGCATCATCAACAAACTCCCGTATGACCGTGAACGGACTGTGATGCAACAGTTTCCGATGTGTGAGGGATGTGGTGTTGAGTATGCCGATCCCTCCTGCCGCCGCCATCATGCACAGACCATCGCATGTGAACGATGTGGTCCTCATCTCATCCTGCTGGACCGCGACGGAAACACCGTGGATTGCCGGGATCTGATACAGGAGACGGCACGGCTTCTCGATTCCGGTGCCCTGATTGCAATTCGGGGAATCGGAGGATTCCATATCGCGTGCATTGAGGAATCCGCGGGGGAATTGAAGAGGCGTCTGGGAAGGTCGGAACAGCCCTTTGCGATAATGGTCAGAAACTCCGATTATGTCAGCCAGATCGCATGCGTCTCTAGTGAGGAGCGTCTTTTCCTCGATAGTGCAACTAGACCGATTATTGTTCTGGAAAAACGCGACCGGACGGCTCATACAGGAATCAGCAATCTCCATACCATCGGTTGTATGGTTCCGTATACCGGCCTCCACCACCTCCTTTTTTCGCACCTCACGCACCCACTCCTTGTCATGACGAGTGCAAACATGCCCGGGTATCCCATGATCACCGATATCGACAGGGCAATGGCCAGCCTCAGTCGGGAGGTTGACTTTTTCCTTACCCATGACCGGAGCATCATCAACAGGTGCGATGATTCTGTGGTGAGGGATGGGTTCATCATCCGTCTCTCCCGGGGTATGGCGCCCAGACGGACCAGACTTCCCCTGGGAGAAAGGACGATACTTGCGGTCGGTCCTGAACTGAATTCCAATATCACCATATACAAGGATGATATTGCAACCACTTCCCCCCACATTGGAAACGTCAGGAATACCGGGACTTTTGAATACCTGAAGGAGACCATCAGCACCATGGGCAGCCTCCTTGGTGTAGAAACGTATGACCTGATCACCCACGACGCCCATCCCCAGTTTCTTTCCACCCGGTATGCCCGTGAACTTGCAGAGGCAGGTGGGGCGACACTCGTTCCGGTCCAGCACCATCATGCCCATGTTGCTGCAGCAACCCCGGATCCCTGCATCGGGATCACCATCGACGGAGTCGGCTACGGTACCGACGGAACCGTCTGGGGGGGGGAAATCTTTGCCGGTCAGGTTCCCGATTATGAACGGATTGGCCATCTGGAGGTTGTTCCTATGCCAGGCGGCGATCTGGCGACAACCTACCCGGAGAGGATGCTCTATGGGATCCTGCCTGAATCCGATGTCCAAGAGATCCTCCTGTCACGCGGCTGGAACGATCTCGAACTGGACATCCTCAAAGCACAACTGGATAAAAGCCTGAATGTTGCCATGACGAGCAGTACAGGGAGGGTCCTTGACGCGGTCTCTGCACTCCTTGGAATATGCGATGAAAAAACCTATGATGGTGAACCTGCGATGAAACTGGAATCGGCAGCCGTTGGTGGAAGAGCCAGTGAGTGGGATCTGTCGTTTTTCCGCAACGCTTCCACTGAGGTGCTGTCCACAAGGAGCTTGATGAAAAGCGCACTCAGGGAATATAAGTCCAGCCGGTCTGGTGACCACCATCACATTTCCGATATTGCCGCTTCGTTCCAGTATAATCTTGCGCGAGGGATCGCCGGGCTTGCGGTCCATGCAGCTCATGACTGGGATATCCCTTTTATTGTACTTTCCGGGGGTGTTGCCTATAACAGGATGATACGGGAGACAATTATTGATCAGGTACGCGAGGCGGGTCTTGAACTGTTTATCAATGCAGAATACCCGCTGGGAGACGGGTGCATCTCTTTCGGGCAGTGCAGGTATGCGGCTGCATTGGATACGTCAGCTTAAAAGTGCTCTGATCCCAGGCAATCGCTCATTTTTTATTGAAAAACCTGCGAGGCTTATCCTCTTGCCCCTTTGAGGGCAAGGGAGGATGCCTTGTCAATGATCTGACTGGATTTTTTTTATTCTTGATGCAGATCAGGGAAAAGGGGAACATTCAAACCTGATACACTACTTCCGACACTCCAATCATGGGATTCCGGCCTCATTATTACCGGAGGATTTGAGGGTAGCATCCCCTTCCGATCTCATCTGTGGAAAGAGGATGACCTCCTTGATGGAACTCTGGTTTGTCACCAGCATTACGAGGCGGTCGATCCCAAGCCCCACTCCTCCCGTAGGAGGCATCCCGTAGCCAAGCGCGTTGATGAAGTCATAATCAAGCATCTGGGCTTCCAGGTCGCCTGCTTTCCTCATGTCATCCTGCTTCTGGAACCGGGCGAGCTGATCGAGAGCGTCATTCAGTTCCGAGAAGCCGTTCGCAATCTCCATTCCGCAGATGAACAGCTCGAACCGTTCAGTGAATCCCTCCTTTGAACGGTGCTTCTTTGCAAGGGGGGAGTTCTCGATCGGGAAGTCATAAATGAACGTGGGCTGGATGAGCTGCCCTTCCACCATCTCTTCGAAGAACAGAACCAACAGTTCCCTCCAGCTAGTCGCTGCCTCATATCCCTCAATCCTTTTGTCCCTGGCAATCTTCTTCAGATCCTCAAGACTGTACGCCCGCGTATCCAGTCCCGCAA
>JAKLGZ010000034.1 GCA_022710385.1 Methanoregula sp. | reverse complement strand
TCCCACTTCTCTGGGAGCTCCCCCGAGCAGATCCCGAAGCATGAAAGGCGGGATCTCGGTCATCAGGAGGGGAAGTGACGCTCTCCTGATTGCAGAAGGGTTCTCCCTGGCCAGGATCTCGATGTCAACACCTCCTTCTTCGGTGAACAGAATGAGGGCTTCCTTCGTAGAGCGGTCAACTGCAATGGATGCATAGTACTCGTGCTGAATCTCCAGCCGCTCCTCTGCAAGGATCTCCTTTACCGCAACACCCTTGATACTCTTTCCAAACAATGCTTTTGCATTCTCAATTCCGTTCTTCCGATCTGCCATGAGGATCCCGCCGGCTTTTCCGCGTCCCCCCACGTCCACCTGCGCCTTCAGGACAAATTCGGGTGGCAGTTGTTCCAGGTATCCCGCAAGTTCATCTGCTGAATGGATCAGAAAACCCCTCGGAACCTGGATTCCAGTTTCAGAGAAGACCGATTTTGCTTCATGTTCAAGAAATTTCATCTGCTGATCGCCTCTTCGGCAAGTTCAAAGCCACGCGTCATCGCTTTCACATTCAGGCCTTCGGTTCCTTTAGGAACTGAATCAAGGATTGCTTTCTCGATAGCGCTCCTGCTCACGATCCCGGTAGCGGCAACGAGGGCACCGAGCATGATGATATTTGCGACAATATCCCTGCCCAGTGATTCCCGGGCCTCCCGGGTGGCCGGGATCTCGATATAGTGGCAGGAGGGACGCGAATGGACGAGGGTGCTGTCCACGAGCATCTGAGCCTCCCCGGTGGCAGCAATACCATACTTCTCGAAGCCTTCCTGGGACATGATGACGTAAATATCGGGTGTCGCGACCTTCGGATACAGAATCGGTTCATCATCGATGATCACTGCACTCATGGAAGCTCCGCCCCTCGCCTCAGGTCCGTATACCTGGGTCTGTACGGCATACTTGTTATCATACATGACGGCTGCACGTCCCAGAATGACAGCCGCAAGGATGATCCCCTGCCCGCCAAAGCCGGAGAATCGAATCTCGTGCCTCATGGGCGGACCCCCAGCGCAGGCCGGTTCCTCCGTACAAACTCTCCTGCCAGGATCATCTCTGGCGGGATCATCTCCCCCTTCTCTCTCATCCTGGCAGCCTTTTCGACGAGTATGGTATGGGACTTGAAGTACTCGATCTGGTCGGCAACCTGCTTGAAACGATTTCTCCGGCCATAGTTGGTAGGGCACTGCACCAGTGATTCAATAAATGAAAAACCGGGATTCTCAAGACCGGTCAGGATTGCCCTGGTGAGCTCCCTGACATGGTATGACGTCCAGCGAGCCACATAGTTAGCTCCGGCGGCAGTAGCAAGGCCGCAGAGATCAAAGGCAGGTTCACCGGAACCATAGGGAGTGGTGGTGGAGAGACCTCCCATCGGAGTGGTAGGGCTTCCCTGACCGCCGGTCATCCCGTAGATCATATTATTCAGGCAGACTACCGTGAGATCGATATTCCTCCGGCAGGCATGGATAAAATGATTCCCGCCAATCGCTGCCAGATCGCCATCTCCAGTAAAAACAACGATGTTCAGCTGAGGGTTGGCAAGCTTGATCCCGGTTGCAAAAGCCAGTGCCCGCCCATGGGTCGTGTGGAGCGAATCGGTGGAGATGTACCCGGGTGCCCGGGACGAACAGCCGATACCTGATACAAATACCGTCTCTTGTCTCTTCCAGCCTATCTGTTCGACAGCAGAAAGAGTACAATTGATGACCGTGCCATTGCCACACCCTGCACAAAAAATATGAGGGAGCCGATCCTGCCTGAGCCAGTCTTCCTCACTCATTTGAGATTCTCCACAATCGCGTAAAGCTCGCCAGGGGTATGAAGATCGCCTCCCAGTTTTGGGACTGTGACCACGTCTTTGTCAGTATGGCGTTCGATCTCGCGGGCTATCTGGCCGAGATTCTGTTCAGGTACGATGAAAGCCTCTGCATTGGTGAATCGGGCGAGAACCATCTCGGCAAAAGGCCAGACCATCTTTAATCGAAGATGACCGATATTGTCATCGGGATGATCATGGAGCACCTGCTGTACGGTCCTTGATGGTGCTCCATAGGAGACAAAAACCACTTCTGCATCGGGATTAAGGATATCGCAGGAAGTTATTGAACCACGGGCACCTTCGACTTTCCCGACCAGCCGCTTCACGAGGTCTTCATGCAGTTTTGGACTTGTGGCACAGGGATATCCTCGTTCATCATGGGTGAGGCCGGTGACATGCACTCCATAACCTTTTCCGAATGCGGGAAAGCCTGGAACAAGATCTTCCCCTGCCCTGAACGGGAGGGATCCCGGTTCGTATGGTTTTCTCTGATTCGAGGGGACATGGTCCGGTATGATCACCCGCTCCCTCATATGCCCGATGATCTCGTCCGCCATGAGAAAGACCGGACTCCTGAAGCGCTCTGCAAGATTAAATGCCTCGACCGTGAGATCAAACATCTCCTGGACACTGGCCGGGCTGAGTGCGATCACACTATAATCACCGTGTGAACCGAAGCGGCACTGGAGCATGTCCCCCTGGGCTGATAAAGTTGGCTGCCCTGTTGAAGGCCCTCCCCGCTGGACGTTCACGATGACACAGGGGGTCTCGGTCATGACCGCATACCCGATGTTCTCCATCATCAGTGAAAAACCAGGGCCGCTTGTTGCAGTCATTGCCATAGCGCCGGTCCAGGAGGCCCCGATAACAGCAGCGATGCTCGCAATCTCGTCCTCCATCTGGATGAACACCCCGCCCATTTTTGGCAGGCGAAGCGCCATATGCTCTGCTATCTCGGTCGAAGGGGTGATCGGATAGCCGCCAAAAAAACGACAACCGGCGGCTAGTGCCCCTTCCGCGCAGGCTGTGTTTCCCTGCATGAATTCAGTCCGGGTCAATACTCTATCGCCACCTTTTTTGGTACTGGTTCCTCATCTTCCTTCCACGAGATAGCCTGGTCAGGGCAGATCATCTGGCAGTTCCCGCAGAGGGTTCTCCCGTACAGGTGTCTCAGCCGGCAGTTGGCACACCGCTCAGGACGATCGAGTTCGGGGACGACGATCCCTCTCCGGTTAGCCCGCTTTCCTGGCTTGAAGATCCGGTAAGGACAGACCAGGGTGCAGAGGTTGCAGCCCTTGCACCGCCGTTCATCAATCTGCAGTCTCATGGCATGGTCCTTTGTTGTGTTTATGTGAACGTTCTGTGGAATTGTTTGTTTGCCCCCAGGGCAATATCAGCAAAGAGGTCATTGCCATGGGAGTCAATACCAACAACGAGGGGAAGTGAATCAAGTTCGATGATCCAGATGGCCTCCGCCATTCCAAGTTCTTCAAAATAGACGCCTTTTAATGACATTTTCGAGGCAGCAAGCACTGCACATCCCCCGGTACAGGAGAGATATACTCCTCTGCCTATGAGTGCTCGTGCAACCTCTGCCCCCATACCCCCTTTACCAATGAGCGCACGCACTCCTCTGTCTAAAAGGAATCCGGTAAGGGCATTCAATCGTGCAGAAGTGGTCGGCCCTGCTGCAAGAATTCGTGCATCCTTGATGACTGGCCCGCAGTGATAGATGGCTGCTCCGACCGGGTCAAAGGGGATGCCGCTCTCTTTCATCATGAGGTGTGCCTCATCCCGCGCCGTATACACTATGCCCGAGAGCAATACCTGGTCCCCGGCATGGAGGGAGAGGACTTCGTCTCCAAGAGGAGTGGTGAGGGAGGTTCTGGTCACCATGTCACCTCTACCGTGCAATGGCGGGCAGCCCAGCACTGGACATTCACCGCAACAGGTAACGATGCCGTGTGGCACGCGGCCATCCTGACTTTTACTGCAAGTGCCGTCGTCTTACCACCAAGCCCCATAGGGCCGATCCCGAGGGCATTGACGGCATCGCACAACTCCTGTTCAAACGGGTCCATGGTATCGATGGGAAGGAGCAGAGCCTCCTTGGCAAGTGCAGCACAGCCATCAAAAGTCCCGCCGATCCCCACTCCCAGGATAACAGGAGGGCATGGCCTTCCGCCGGCAATCAGCATCGTCTCAGCGACAAACCGGGGAATTTTCTCTCTCTCTGTGGGGAGGAGCATTGCAAGCCGTGACATATTCTCTGCCCCGGCTCCCTTAGGAAGCACAGTTACCGAGAGACAACTGCCCGGTCGGACGTGAACAATTGGCATCCCGGGACCGGTGTTATCTCCGGAATTCTCTCTCTTAAGGGGGGATACCACATTAGGTCGGAGGGGTATCTCCCTTGTTGCCCTTCGTACTCCCTCTCCTACAGCACAAATGAGGGTATCCGTAAAGGGCACATGCGATGGCACTGTCAGATATACCACCGGAACACCGGTGTCCTGACAGAGAGGGAGGGCACGCTGTTCTGCAATGGCAATATTATCGAGGATGTTTTTTAGTTCATTCTTCGCGAGTGCTGAAGGCTCTCTCATGGCAGCAGAGCGCAGTGCCTCAACAACATCCTGGGGAAGGGTCGTCACAGCCTCCCGGAACGCCCGGCAGGTGGCGGCAGACAATGCCCTGAATAACGGGTCATCTTCCGGAAGAACCATCACCAGTACTCGGCGAAGAAAATCTATAATCGTTTCTGTCTGGAATCAGAAAAAAGGGGAAGATAGTAATGGTCTTATTCAGGTTGGTTGACCGCCTGGCTCGGGATCTCGGAAGGTGCGCTGCTGCTCCGATCCACTACAGTGAAATACGAGGGTGACGGGAGCTTGTGGCTCCCTGCTTTCATGGCAAGTTTCACCTTGTCGAGATACTGGGGGGTGGTGTAGGTTGTGAAGACCGCCTGATCTTTCATTACCCGGGCAGCCGTTCCCACTGCTTTTCCGAATGCCAGCCTCATCCCTTCAGAGACACGGTCTGCGCCAGCTCCGGTAGCCTGCTTGTTCTCGCGGAGGACGTGATGAGGGAATACTCTGAGTTTGAGGTGGAAATTCATTCTTCCTACCTCTTTGAGGAGCTTCCGGTTTATACTGATACGTGCCGCTTCGAGCGCACTATGGCGTATCTGGCAGGACTCCTCAACGATCATGTTCAGCTCGAGGGGAAATTCCTGGGAAAGATTTCCCATGTCGAACTGGACAACCTTGCTCCCAGGGACACCACCCATATATTCTCTTCGGGTATATGCCTTCTTTGCCAGATTCCTGTACATTTTTGCTGGTTTTCGAACCATCAGTCAGTCACTCCTTTTTATTATCGGTTCTTTATAATGAGGGGGGATGCACTATTAAATCTTCCTTTGGTTGGCTGCTCTCGTTGATAAGGTCAAGAACATGCCGGCGTATCCGCGCAAATTCCGGGCTGGTACGGTCCCTTGGCCTGGCAAGTGGATTTTCGACGATCTCGCGGATGCGTCCTGGCCGCGGAGTGAGAACAATAATCCTGTCAGAGAGATAGACGGCCTCATCGACACTGTGGGTAACAAAGAGCACAGTCTTTTTTGTTTTCTCCCAGATCTCAAGCAATTCTTTCTGGAGCATGTTCCTGGTCTGAGCGTCAAGCGCTCCAAAAGGTTCGTCCATCAGAAGAATCTTAGGTTCGATTGCCATAGCACGTGCCACGGCTACCCTCTGACGCATTCCGCCCGAAAGTTCATAAGGAAACCTTTCGGCGAACTCAGCTAGCCCTACAAGATTGAGGTATTTCATTGCAGTGTCGCGAGCAGGCCTCTTAGCTGTATTTTGCATCTCCAGGCCGAAGGTGACGTTATCGATCACTGTTCTCCAGGGGTACAGTGAATATTCCTGAAATATCATCGCCATTTGAGAACTGCGGCGATCGATGGTCTCACCGTCAAGGGTGATTGAACCGGAAGTTGCAGAATCGAGCCCGGCAATAATCCGGAGGAGGGTCGTCTTCCCGCACCCTGAAGGCCCGAGTATCGATACAAACTCCTCCTCCCCCACCGTGAGGCTTATTTTTGAGAGTGACAGGATTGGTGCCTGGTTCGGTACCGGGAATTCCTTTGACAAATCCTGGATTATAAGGGTCATTCTTTCTTCACTCCATCAAAAATTGCCGCATGAGTCAGCGTTCCAGCGATCTCCATGAGAACCATCTCCGCTCCCCTGCCCGGAAGACCTGATCGATAAGGATCCCAATCACCCCGATAACGACCATCCCTGCAATGATAAGGTTCGTCTGTCCGAAATTGTAGGCATAAAGGATAAGGTAGCCGAGTCCAAGGGATATTCCTGGCATCCACTCTGCCGCAACCACACACATCCATGCGATCCCGAACCCCACCCGGAGCCCTGTCCATACCGTAGGAGCTGAACCGGGAAGGATCACCTTCGTAAGTACGTCCGTTTCCCGGGCACCAAGTGTCTCTGCCACTTCCACCCATGTTTTCTTGACCGATTTTACCCCGTCTATCGTGTTCAGGAGTATCGGGAAGAATGCTCCGATAAATATGATGAACACGATCGAGACAAAACCGATCTTGAACCATGCCAGGGCAAGGGGAACCCATGCCAGCGGGGGTATCGGCCGGAGAAGTTCAATGGTGCTGTCCAGGAAGTCGTGGAGGAAGCTGGATCTGCCCATCCCAATCCCCAGCGGGATAGCGATGATTGCGGCGAGAAGAAATCCTGATGCAACCCGAAAGAGGCTCGCCGCTGCATTCTCAACCAGACTTCCGGTTCCAAGAGTATATTCCGTGGAAAAGGGATGGAGGAGGATAGGAATAACCGTACTGAGTGAAGGGAGAACAAACGGATTATCAATAAAATATGCTGCCACCTCCCATCCCACGATTAGAAGGACCGGGAGGAGCAGGATACGGGGGCTCCTCATTATTCTCTAAACGTTATCCTTCCTTTATTGATAAACCACTCTCTTCAAGGGCATAGCGAAGGAGCACGTCCTGGATGGATCCTTTTCCCGGGGCTGCTATCTTCACAGGCTGGCCACCGGCTGACCGGGTTTCGGCCCATGAGACAAAGCTCTCCCAGTCGTTGGCAGGGGCGTCTTCTGCAATGACTATCCCTGATCCTTCTTCATTGAGAGCCATGATGATCTTCACAGGTGTTCCTTTGTCGATCGCTGCAATCGTTGGGGGGTTCCCGACAAGGGCATACTGGATGGTATCAGTACTGGCAAGTTGCATCAGCTGAGGCCCGGCATCTGCGGGGACAAGCCGAACCTCGGCCACAGTCACACCATTCACGATAAGGTCAGCGATATCGGGGCGGGATGCGGTAAGATCCCTTGGTTTCAGCGCGATCCCGTAAGTATCCTGGAAATATTTCCAGTTCTTTACTGCGACAAACAATGCTGCATCATGGTCGGAAAGGAGGTACCCGACAGAGACCGGTTTTGACTGGGGTGGCGGAGTAGTGATCTGCCCGGACTGGATCATTACCTGTGCTGATTCATAAGGCCGGGTGTCGAAGAGGAGCCTGAGTGATTCGGCATCAGTTGTATTGACAAGCGCGCCAGTCAGGACGCCAAGTTCCCTCTGAGCATACACGAATTCCAGATTGTCATTCTTCCATTCATCGGTCGGCTCATTCACAAATTTGACCGTGGGGAATGCCCGCTGGAGAACATCAACGGAAGAGACAGTGATGTTTCCATATGTGAAGTTGCCCTTCCCGGCAAGCCAGTCTGCCACAATCTCCGCACTCTCATTTGGGTGTTCACTGATATACTGGGTGGAGAGTACAAAAGCCGCCGTCAGGGCATTGGTGAGTTCAGGATTGTCGTCGATGGCATCCTGCCGTGCGGTAAAGACACAGCAGGGATGGTTCTTCCACCTGCCAGCAGGGGGGAGATCGCCAGAGTAAACGAGGACCTTGCCTATCCCGGCAAGAGGTGCAACCTCCACAAACGGCTGCCAGGCAATGTATCCATCGATCTGATCGGTTGCAAGAAGGGTAGGCATCGGGCCAGTGCCCTTGGTGTATATCACCGATACAGAATTCTCCCCTGATGGTGATGGAGTGATGCATCCCGCAATAAGGAGTGCTGTCAGCATCACGGCAAGGGAAACTATCAGTCTTTTTATCATGAATAATACTCATATTAGTGGAGTATAAATTCTCCTATTGACCCAATTAAATTCTATATTTGTATTAATTATTAAAAAATATTATACAATAATATCACTATTATGATTTATCTGTCCATAATTGGCCAAATACAATTACAATTTGGACAAAAATGTTATATGTCGATACACATTATCCCTTCTGTATACTCATGGTGCTGAGTGATCCTGTAAACCGTCTTATGCGCGCCGCTCTCATATCTGACCAGGAGTTCGTACGGACGCTCAATCAGATTATGAAGAACGAGGTGAGGATCAGTGTACGCGAACTCGCTGAAAAGAGTGGTATTGCCCAGAGTTCCCTATACAAGATCCTTCATGGTCACCGTTCACCCAATCTCTCCACTCTTCGTGCTATAGTACATGCTCTCCAGTATTTTGAACGGTTGGGAGAAGGAGAGTTCATCGGCCTGATAGCTGCAAGGCCAGTCCTTGATACCGTTCAGGAAAGAAACGCGGAAGTGGACGGGCATCGCATCAGGATTCGTGAGTACCCTGTACATACCATGGAAGACGCCATCGTGGCTGCAGTCCGGGCAGAACGCGAAGGGGCTACGGCTATCGTATGTGCCCCGATAGTCTCCAGCATTATCGAGCAGCTGGTGCATATTCCTGTAGCCACTATCATCCCGCGTGAATCGGTGCAGCGCGCCATCGAGCTTGCTGCCCGCAAGGCGTGGCTTTAATCTTTTTTCCCGTTCCTCTTAGTACCAGAGGTATAATTCGGATGGGCAATGATGTGGTGCGGAGAGGGCGGCTCTCTGGAGAGCGGACCGGGGAGATGATACATTTTCTCTCATCTATGGCTGCTGACCGGCATATCGCCGAAGCTGATATCCTAGTCGATATAGCGCATGTGATGATGCTGTCCAAACAGCGGATCCTTGATGAAGCGACAACCCGGCCATTGCTCGCTGCACTCCTCAAACTGTATGATGAGGGGATACCCGAGTCAGTATTCGATGATGAGTATGAGGATATTCATGCAGGGATCGAGGCCTTCCTGATCGCCATGGTAGGTGAAGAGACGGGCGGAAGGATGCATATGGGAAGATCGCGGAATGATGAGGTAGCCGCCTGTCTGCGTATCCGACTG
Source organism: Methanoregula sp. (assembly GCA_022710385.1). GTDB lineage: Archaea > Halobacteriota > Methanomicrobia > Methanomicrobiales > Methanospirillaceae > UBA9949. The sequence goes on along the minus strand of JAKLGZ010000034.1, from coordinate 5,154 downwards.
AGAGAAGATCTGATCCGGCAACTCTCTCTTCTCATCAGGTTGAGGCAGACACTTCTCTCCCTTGCCGAAGAGCACAGGGAGACGGTAATGCCTGGATTTACCCATCTGCAGTATGCCCAGCCTACCACGCTCGCCCACCACCTTCTGGCCTATGAACAGGTATTCTCCCGGGACTGTGAACGATTGTCCGAAGGTTATTCCCGCGTCAACCAGTCTCCTCTCGGAGCCGCGGCTTTTGCATCAACAGGATATCCGGTGAACAGAGAATATGTTGCGCAGCTGCTGGGTTTTGATGGTGTACTTGAAAATACCATGGATGCCGTTTCATCGCGGGATTTCGCCCTTGAAACGCTCTCCAGTCTTTCGATTATGATGGTAGGGATCAGCCGGCTCTGTGAAGAACTGATCATCTGGAGTTCTCCTTTTGCAGGGTTCATCTCGCTCAATGATGCTTTCTGTTCCACGAGTTCTATCATGCCCCAGAAGAAAAATCCGGACTTTGCTGAGATTATGCGTGCTAAGGCAGCCTCACTTATTGGCGCATACATGTCCGCTGCTGCGCTCATGAAAGGGCTTCCCATGAGCTATAACCGGGATCTTCAGGAGCTCACCCCCTCTCTCATCCGGGGAATTGAGGATGCACGCCAGAGCACCAGCCTGCTGAACGGGATGCTCCTGACTGCCTCGTTCGACCGTGAGCGGATGAGGGAGGAAGCAGGAAAAAGCTACTCAACCGCAACGGATTTAGCCGACATGCTCGTGAGGAGATGTGGTCTTCCTTTCCGCACGGCTCATAGTATTGTCGGGAGAGCGGTCCAGAACGGGGGTCTGGACAGGCACCACCTTGATGAAGCATCGGTAAGCATCACCGGCTCTCCGTTGCCAGGCAGTATGATTCAGGATACGGATATCATGGATGCACTCGATGTTGAAAAGAGTATCAATCTGAAAATCGCCCCTGGAAGTCCCTCATCCTTCTCTGTCAAGAGAGCCATTGATGAACGGAAAAAGCGGCTTGATGACGATCGGCACAGGACTGATCAGCTGGCAATGGCATCGAAAGAGGCGATTGACAACCTCATCTTCGAAACGAGGAGGGTCTCCCTTGAACAATGAGTTCCATCCAGGGGATATCGTGCTCTGTCGGCATGGTAACACCGATCGTTCCGGGACATTTATCACCATGCGGGATGGGATGGCGACGATAAAGCTGGACAGCGGCTACAATATAGGAGTATCACTCGATGAGATCTGCCTTGTAAAGCGCCCTGATATCACTTCGTCATCACCCGTTGCGGTGACCCAGAATGAAGCGCTCCCTCAGCTCTCTATTGTATCGACCGGAGGAACGATCGCAAGCAGGATCGATTACCGGACTGGGGCAGTTACCAGCCAGTTCGACGCTGAAGATATCATCAGGGCAATACCAAGGCTTGTCACCATCGCCCGCTACCGGGCCAGGAAGCTGTACACGATATTATCAGAGAACATGAATCCGGCTATCTGGATGGAACTTGCGGAAGCAGTCTTCCAGGAGATCAGGAATGGTTCGTCCGGGATCATCGTCACCCATGGAACTGACACGATGGCGTACAGTGCTGCAGCGTTGAGCTTCATGATCGACACCCCGGTCCCTGTTATTTTTGTGGGTTCACAGCGGTCGGCGGATCGCCCGAGCAGCGATAACACGGTCAATGCCCTCTGCAGTGCGAGTGCTGCCGTGAGCGATCTTGGCGAAGTGGTTGTCGTGATGCATGGAACAATGAGCGATGACTCGTGCCATATTCATCGGGGGACCAGGGTGAGAAAGATGCATACCTCCCGCAGGAGCGCTTTTGAGAGTATCGGTATTCCTCCCATTGGAAGTGTGAGCTATCCTTCCCTCGAGGTGCACCTCGAACCTGCAGCCATCCGGAGAGGAACACAGGAACCATCCCTGGCCGCTTCTCTTGAAGAGAGATGCGGACTCCTCCATTTTTATCCCGGAATGCCCCCGGAAGCCTTCACTTCCTTTTCCGATTACAAAGGGCTCATTATTGCAGGAACCGGTCTTGGTCACGTCAGCACCTTACTCATCCCGACTATAAAGGAACTGGTCGATGATGGTACTATGGTGGTTATGACATCGCAATGCCTGCACGGGAGGGTATGTGACAGGGTGTATGATACCGGCCGTGATCTGATAAAAGCAGGAGCCATTGAGGGAGGAGATATCCTCCCTGAGGTTGCCCTTGTAAAACAGATGTGGGTCCTTGGCAACGAAAAGGATCCTGAACGTGCTGCGGTAATGATGAAGTCCTGCCTGAAAGGTGAGTGCGGGGGGAGATCCCTTTGATCGATTATGGCAAGGTCGGGCTCAAAGCTGGCATTGAGATCCACCAGCAGCTGAACACCGCGCAGAAGCTCTTCTGCAATTGTCCCACCACGCTCAGAACAATTGATGAGCATGACAAGGAATTTTTCCGTTATTTGAGAGCGACCGAGAGTGAACTTGGCGAAATTGATGCGGCAGCAAAAGAGGAGATGAAGCAGGAGCGGATGTTCTGTTACTTCGGCTATGACACGACCTGCCTCGTTGAGTATGATGAGGAGCCGCCTGCACCCTTAAACCATGAAGCGCTCGAGCTGGCCTGCATCATATCGCGCCTTTTTGAAATGACCCCTGTCGAACAGATCCATACCATGCGGAAACTCGTTATCGATGGATCGAACACAAGCGGATTCCAGAGAACGGCGCTTATCGCTGTTGACGGGATCCTCCCTAACGGGGGTAAAATAGAGACCATCTGCCTCGAAGAAGAAGCTGCACAGAGGGTTGACGGAGATACCTTCTCCCTTGACCGACTCGGTATTCCGCTCGTTGAGATCACGACCTCCCCCTGTATGAAGACCCCTGATGAGGTCCGCGAGATTGCCGGATATCTGGGTATGGTGCTCCGATCAACCGGGAGGGTCAAAAGAGGGCTCGGTACTATCCGACAGGACATCAATATCTCGATAGCAGAAGGAGCCCGCGTGGAGATCAAGGGAGTGCAGGAACTGGACCTGATAGCAGAAGTGGTCCAGCGGGAGGTACTAAGACAGAAAAATCTTGTTGACATCAGGAATGAACTTCTTTCACGGCAAGCAACAGTTATCACAGAGCCTGTTGACGTCACAAAAATTTTTTCCGCTTCCTCTTCAACGATACTGAAAAAAGCGCACTGTATCCTTGCCGTCCGACTACCGGGATTCGCCGGGCTTGTCGGAAGGGAGATCCAGCCAGGAAGAAGACTTGGGAGTGAGTTCTCGGATTATGCAAAGAAATGTGGGGTAGGAGGGATTTTCCATACCGATGAACTCCCCGCATACGGGATAACACGTGATGAAGTCGACCGTCTTTTCGTGCAGATCAGTGCCGGATCGGATGAATGCATTGTGCTTGTCGCTGCGGACGGGAAGAAAGCACATTGTGCGGCAATGCAGGTGATTAAGAGGGCTGAGACCGCATTGACTGGTGTACCCGAAGAGACCAGGAAGATGCTTGAGGGAGGAAGCACGTCATATATGAGGCCTCTGCCTGGAGCAGCCCGCATGTATCCCGAAACTGATGTCTTTCCTGTCCGGATAGAGCCCACATGGTACGAGAACCTCCCCGTTCCGGAACTGCTTGTCGAAAAAGCTGAGCGGTTTGTCCGTGAGCTTCATATTGATCCTGCCCTCGCTTCGCAGCTTGCATCATCAGACCAGGTATTTCTCTTTGAAAGGGCAGTCTCGGAGGGTATTGCTCCCTCCCTTGCTGCACGGACCCTGCTCTCAAGCAGAAAGGAACTCGCGAGGGGGGGTTCAAATATCTCCTGCCTGTCAGATGAGAATATCCTGATGGTATTGAAAGCAGTTGAAGAGGGGAGGGCTGCGAAGGAAGCAGTGCCGGTGATCCTTGAAAAAGTAGGGGCGGGAACCAGTGTTTCTGAGGCTATTGCCGAATGTGCCCCGGCCGTTTCTCGGAGCAGACTTGAAGAAATTGTCCGCATGGTCGTACGGGAAAGACGTGACTTTGTCAGGGAGAAAGGCATGGGATCTCTTGGGCCTCTTATGGGGATTGTCATGGCAGAGGTAAGAGGTTCAGTCGATGGTCGGGTGGTAAGCCAGGTCCTGAAGGAAGAGATCTCCCGGGAGATCTCCCCCAATACACCCGGTGACAAGGTTTAAGAGAACGCCTGACATAACAATAAAGGAGTTTTCCATATGGGTAAGACAGGATCAGTACTGTGGGTGCAGGTAAAGGGTGTGAAAGGTCAGATCCGGCTTGTGCCTAAAGCGGAAGGTGAATTGAAGCGGGCAGGGCCGAACCAGCGGTTCAAAGCAGGGGCTTCACTCAAGAAACTTGAGGCTGCGACCGGTGATGGGAGGGGCGGCCCCAGAAGGGGAGGTTCCCGGGGTGGACGAGGAGGAAGAGGATCTCGCGGAGGGCGTTCGGAACAGGGACCCGCCGCAAATCCCATGATCCGCAGACCGATGCGCAGGGCAAAAGCATCGATTTTGGGTGCCAAACAGAAATCGGCCCGTTAATAGTCTGATCCTTTTTTTTATTTTTTTTGGAACTATCCAACAATGCCGCAACACTCATCACCGGATGAGCTGATAGAGTGAGCATGGATCTGAAGACTGCTATAAAAACCTACCAGTTTGCCGAGCGTGCAAAATCAGAGCTGATCGTCTGCTCCCAGCTCTTAAATGCCCTTGCCGGATTTCCGGAACAGGAAAGACCCGGTGCGAAACGGATGCTCCTCCTGGTCATCGAATCCGTTCGTTCAGAACTTGAATTTGCTTTCAGGGACACAGAAAGGGCAGAGTTCAAAAAAGGGATCGGTTTTTTGAACGAGGCAATCAGCCTCTCTGGGAGCGATCAGTACGGTTCAGCGGTATTAAAATTATCTGAAGCTATCAGCGCAGCCACGACAGCTGCACAGGGAGCCTGGAAGGTGCTGGCGGACAATGGACTCCTCTGAATATCTTGAATTCCTGAACTCACGCTGCTCTGTCCGTGAATACAGCGATGAAAATATCAGTGATGAAGAGATCACGTACCTCCTGGATTGCGTGACAACCGCCCCAAGCGCGGGGAATCTTGAAGCATGGGATATAGTGCTGGTCCGGGATGCAGGGAGGAAG
>JAKLGZ010000033.1 GCA_022710385.1 Methanoregula sp. | reverse complement strand
GCATGGAACGGACCGCAAAAGCGATGAACCTGAGAAATCTTGATGATATCCAGGTCCTTGACTATGCCCGCCATCCCCTTGTCGCCATCACCCACCGGCTCGTCCGACGGGCCTGATGCGAAAAGATCTGGGCAGGAGCGAGGGTAATCCGATGTTTCGGGGCCTCTTGGGAATTATACCCTCAATTTTTATCTGACCTTGATTTTTATTTGATAATACATCCCGCAGTTTCATCTTGTACGCCTGTGCCCCACAAGGGAATCGTGTCATCAATTTGGGGATTGTTTTTATTTTCACCACCAAAATTTCTCATAAATCACATCGGGAAACAAACAGCAGCCAGAGCTCTCGCATCTATTCAGAAAGTGATGACCATTCTCCATGGACCATTCTCCATGAAATATGAAAAAAATGGGATGCTTGTGTGAGCCCTATCACACCGGGGGGATGCCACAACAGCTGGTGAAAACCAAAGAAGCTCGCCGAGGATAGTCTCTGATGGGAGGTATCCTCCTATCAGATGTGAAAAAACAGGGGATGAAATGCCACCATACCCTTTTTTAGGAGCCTTCACACCTGCCATCGAATTTTTCATTCAGGAGATGCTCTTTTACGATGGTATCATCATCTACCACCACTTCAGGCCACAACCGGGTCTTTGAATGGATCACCGCCCGGTTCCTGATCACCACCCGTGGCCCGATGACCGTGTCATGTTCGAGGCTGCAATCATCTCCTATCACCGTGTCATTATCGATGATACTCCCGCTCACGGTGCTGTTTTTCCCGAGGATTACGTGGTTATACACGGAAGAGGAGAAGATCTTTGCCCCGGGACGGATGCTGCAGTGCTCCCCGATGCTGGTATACGGGCCGATTAGGACTTCATCCCCGATCGTGGTGCCGGTTCCAATCGAGGCGGGACCGATGATCTGAGAGTTCCTGCCGACCGAGATCGAATCACCCAGCAGAACGGGACCAAGGATCTGGCCTCCCCGAATCGAGATGTTCCCCCGTATGCTCGTATAAGGGATGTCGTCGAGTTTCCAGCGTTCTGCCTGCCGGAGGGAGGCAGGACTTCCCACATCCGTCCAGTTGCCCCTGGCAAGCCAGCCCTTCAACCCGTAACCCTTCTCCATCAGGAGGGGGAAGAGGTCACGGGCAAAATCGAACTTGGTCACTCTGGGAATCCAGTCGAATATCTCGGGGTTGCAGACATATATCCCGGTGCTTGCGAGGTTTGAGAAGATCTCCCCCGGTCCGGGTTTTTCCCGGAAACGCCTGATCTGGTAGTGGACATCGATCTCGGCAATGCCGTATTCTGATGGCTCATCGATACTGATGAGACCGATCGAAACGATAGGGCGCTCTTTCATGTGAACCCGGTAAAATTCAAGCAGGTTGATGTCGGTCACGTGGTCCCCGCCCACCACGAGAAAGTCCTGCCCGTCAAGGTATTCCTGGGCATTTTTGACGCTCCCTGCGGTCCCGAGCTTGGTCTTTTCATGCACATAGGTGATGTCGACCCCGAAGAGTGAGCCATCGCCCAAGGCTTGCTCGATCAGGGTGCCCATGTACCCAAGGGTGATCACGATCTCGGAAAATCCGAGGTTCGAGAGGTGAGAGACCAGATGTTCGACCGAGGGGCGGTTCACTATCGGTATGCATGGTTTTGGCCGGTCAAACGTGAGGGGGCGGAGCCTGGTGCCTTCCCCCCCGCACATAATACACACCTTCATACGTCTCTGTTCAACCCGATCGGTTTTAACTATATGGAGCGGAGCCGATCAGATCGGATTGAAACTAATTTATGGGATTCTTTCCAATAGTATGCCGGAAACCGTACTATGGAACTGCATGACGACACAAAAAAACCCCTGACATCTCGTGAACGATATCTCTCTATTGCAGTTCCCGTTCTCTGTTTTGGAGGTACGGCACTCGGCATCCTCCTTTGGAGAGCTGGATATATCCGCGATCCGGGAGCCTTCTACTGGGGATGCATTGCAGGTGCCATCCTTCTTGCCTACCTTGCCTGGTTGAAACCCAGGCGGGATATTGTATCGCTTCTCGCACCCCTCTACGCAGTGCTCATCTTCCTGTTACCACTTGAGAATAAACCAACCACCCTCCTACAGCTCCTGTTCGGAGCGAGCCTGACCATCCTCGTTGTGAGGCTGAACCTCCGGTTCAGTACTCCGGTTAAGAGAATCGGAGATGATCCTATGGAAAAATACCTGTATGATTATATGCACCGCATAACACCCCTGTATCGTGGCATCGATCGGGAGATCGCCCACGATGTCGCCTCGGCAGTCCTTTCCTTCAAGTTCGGACTCTATCCCAACACCATCTCCAGTGCCGACCAGGCCATCACCCGTCTGACCGGTGAGGGTCCCATAGCCACCCTGAAAAAGGCGCTCCGGATCCTCCGGGATCGTGCCACAAGCCTGGAAGAATTTGAGATCAGGGAGTATTCAAAAGAGACCTTCGGCGAAGGCGATGATCCCTACCTTGCCCTGAAGCTCACCCCGGAACAGGTCGAGAATTTTGAGGATTTCACCCTTGATAATTCGATGGTGCTCTGCTATGCTGTCGCCTACCTGTACTCCCCGGATGACGGCCAGATGCTCGATGAACACCAGAACTTCATCCTGCAGATCCTGAACCCGTACAAGGAACTCCTTGGCCTGTGAGGCAAGGTTCCTCCCTTTTCCATCGATTTCCCAGGGATACGTCCTTCCTCATATCTTCTGCCATGGGCATTTTCCCAGAAAGAAAGGCAGAGGGAGTAAAGAGAGAGATGAAGGGTCTCATCTGCCAAGGGGAATCTGCCTATGAGAAAAGAAGTGATACTCTGTCCCAGATAAAGAGAGTATTCCGTCAAACCTGCCAGGGCACGGGGAGAAAAGGTTTACAGGGAATCGAGGCTGATGCCGTTGAAGTCCTGCATGACCTCGCCGATGGTCTTGACCCCGAACGCTGTCTGCACCACGTTCAGGTCAAGCTGGATGGCAGCATCTACCATATAATCGAGTATGTCAACCGAGAGCTCACGCTGCTGCTTGCTCTTCCGGATCTGGTCCACGAGGAACGAGACCTTTTCCGGGTTCTCCATCCTGAGCTTTGCCAGGCTGATTACGCACAGGTAGATACGTGTCAGGTTCCGGTCTGTGCCGGTGATGGTATCAAAGAAGTTCTTGATGACCTGGGCCTGGAAGACCTCTCCACCCATATTATATTGAGGTATTATATATGAGTATTTAAAGTTATCTGATAAAAGCCATTATTTGCACGTAAATCCCGGAAAAAACGTGTCTGACGCGATTACCAATACGCTCCCAGAGCAGTAAGTATCTGATTCCCCTTACTGCCCTCCTTACCCCACTCTGGATCTGTATCTCATGATACCAGGAAGACGGGGGGGATGTGGTGAAGAGGAGCGGGATGAGTGCCTCCGGTCATTTTGCCGTGCTGATAATCCGTATGATATCCCCGTCCTGCAGCTCATGGGTATCCTTCACCCGCATCTTAGTCCGGGCATCAACGGCATACAGGAATCCCTTACCGATATCAGTATGCACCATGAACGCAAGATCGCGGGGAGTTGATCCCCGCTTCATCAGGAACGCATCCGGGAGTATCCGGCCTTTGCTGTCCGAGAATTTATGTTCATCCTCCACCGGATAGACCACGATCAGGTCGAGGAGCCTGCGGATGGTATAATCGATTGCCTGCTGGACACCAGTACCGCCGTATTTCTGCATGACCTCCGCGATTTTACCCAGGCCCGCCTTCTGGGGAGGGGAGAGGGCGGATTCGTTGACGAGCGAAAACCCGGGATCACCCGGGAGATACCCAATCAGCTTTGCCTGGGCAGCGTTCCGGAGTGCCAGTTCACCAGCGGCAGAGGCAAAGAGGAACCCCTCGTTCTTCAGGGCGGCAATAATCACCCCGGGTGCCTGGTCCACCTTGTTTCCGACCGGCACCATTGGCTTGCTGATCCTCGTGATCTCCCGGCAGAACCGGATCAGGGAGTCGGGATCTGCACGGACGAGGTCGATCCCAGCCTTCTCCTCAGCGTCCTTCACATCTTCAGGAGTGATACGGAGGCCGGTGAGGACTTCAGCAATCCCCCGGTGAACCGGGTAGGTCTTTGACTGGGCCTGGCGCTGGATCTTGGACCAGTGTTTCTCAAGGATCCCATAGATCCACATCGTCATTTCGTATTCGAGAAAGACGACATCCTTTCTCGGGTCATGACTGCCGACATCGACGGGGTTTCCCTCACTGTCGGTCGAGCCGCTTGCATCCACGATATGGAGGATGGCGTCGGCCTGGCGCAGGTTGTCGAGGAACTGGTTCCCCAGCCCCCTGCCCTTGTGCGCATCGGGGACGAGCCCTGCAACATCAACAAGATTGACCGGGACGAACCTGACCCCGTCATGGCAGTTCTCACAATGGAGGTTCAGGCTCCTGCAGGGGCAGATGGTCCGCGTGAAAGCGACCCCGAAATTGGCATTGATCGTAGTGAAGGGGTAATTGGCAATCTCAGCCGGTGCAAGGGTGGCAGCCCTGAAGAACGTGGATTTCCCGCAGTTTGGCTTTCCCGCCAGCGCAAGCGTGATCATAGCAATTTCCTTTAAGTGATACTACCTAATTAACTTGTTATTATGTCGTTTACCGCCCGAAACACGTATTATTTTGACGCGCCGGGCCCTGCGAACACTGCCGACTGTGCACGCTTTGCCGCGGAGAGAGCCCGGGATCTCGGGATTGGGAAGGTGATGGTCGCAAGCACATCAGGGGAGACCGCCCGGATCTTCCACGCTGCCCTGAAGGGATCCGGCCTGTCCCTGATCGTGGTCACCCACGTGGTCGGGTTCTCAGAGCCAGGGATCTGGGAATTTTCCCCCCAAATCGCCTCAGAACTGCGCCAGGAGGGGGTCCAGATCGTCACCGGCACGCATGCCCTCTCAGGACTTGAACGATCACTTTCCCGTTCTCAGAGAGTTGGGGGGGGATCGAGGACAGAGGCAATTGCCGAAGCATTCAGGAGGGTGATCGCGGTCGGGCTGAAGGTTGCCGTGGAATGTGTCCTCATTGCTGCCGACCAGGGAGTGGTGAGTCCTGCTGAGGAGGTCGTGGCGTGCGGTGGAACGAACAGTGGGGCCGATACGGTTTGTGTTATCCGGCCTTCCCATACGGCATCGTTCTTTGACCTCCAGGTCAGGGAGATCGTGGCCATGCCACGGGTCCGGTAACCATGGTATCGGCTTCTCTCCATTCGGCCCTGGGCTTGCTTCGTTCCCCTGCAGCATGGCTGCCGGGCCTGACTCTCGGGGGAATAGCGGCTGCGTTCATCGTCTCGCAATATTACTTTGGGCTGTTTATTGCTGAACGACTCCTCGTGATACTGCTCGTCCTCATCCCATTCTTCATGGCAGGTGTTCTTTCCATGGTGAAAAGCGGCGAATCCGGGATCCATTCCTTTCTCTCCGGAGGGTTGACTGGGTATTTCCGTATCCTCCTCCCGTCCCTCCTGATCCTTTTTGCCATCATCATCACGATCATGCTCGTCCTGATTCCGCTCATGGCCCTTGGATTCGGAGAAACCGCACTTATCTTCTCAGTAATGACCTGTACCCTGTCGATCCTCTTTTTTACCCTCTTTTCCGATACCGCAGCAGTGCTCGAGGGGAGAACAGTCTTTGAATCGATCCGGAGAAGCGTTGAGTTTGTCATTCGCAACACCCACTCCTGCGTCGTGTTCTATCTTACATGCTTGGTAATCGGGGGAGCGATCGGGTTTGGTACGCTGCTTGCCTGGACGGCAGCACTCTACGAGCGGCTCGTTCCGGTCTCGATGATGACACCGGGAGAGATCCAGGCATTCACCCCGGACCAGTTCAATGCCCTGATAGGGCAGGATGGGATCCTGATCACCGCCCTCATCTTCTTCGCCGGCATTGCGCTGGCCTTCTCACTCCTTTATCCATTTAAAGCCTTTTTCTTCCGTGATTATGCAGGCAGCGGGGAGGGGGAGCCGAGGCTGCAGGGTGAGTATGACAGTAAAGGACGCTGGTACAAGTACTAAACGAGCAGGGCAAGGAGGAGGCCGCAGATCCCTCCCCCTGCCGTCGCCACCAGGTTCGTCCCGGCATTGCCGAATACCCCCTTGTTCTCGATCAGCGCCCCGACAAGGCTGTCAATATTGGTCCCGATGAATCCGGCAGCAGTTCCTACAACCACGAGCGGGAGCGGGATGACCCCTAGAAGAAAAGCGATGACAGAGATGATGAAGGCCCCTGCAGCAGCAACCGTCTCTCCAAGGATCGTCACCCCGCCGTTTGTCCCCGCGGGAACCCGGGAGAAGGTCGTGATCATGTAGGGCTCTCCTCCCGTCACCCCGATCTCGCTCGCCATCGTATCTGCTGCCGCAGTGGCGACGCTTCCGACAAAAAGGGCTGCAAACAGGGGATTTGCGGTCACTCCCCAGAGTACGGCAGAGGCAGCAGCGATAACCCCGTTTGAGAAGACGTTCAGGTAGCCCCTTGCACCACCATGTTTCTGCTCCACCCCCATCTTCTCCTTCTCGCGGTAGTGGTACCGGGTACTCACTGATCCAAGGATGAAGAAGGCGAGCATGATCAGGAACCACCTGATATCCGCAAAGACGATCAGGATGATCCCGATCAGGGCTCCGGAGAAGAGGCCGCTGACATCGGCAGTCCGCGTCCGGTATGAGAAATACCCAAAGCCAAAGGCGATGAGCACCGCGGCAACGATCAGCACGATATCTGCCTGGTAGTTCAGCTCCATGATCAGATACATGGTCATCGCGATCCCAAGCGCCTCGATCATCAGGGCGTCCTCACGGTTGCGGAGGATGGCTTTGAGGAGAACCGCAACCACGACGCCGAACAGGATAACAAGAGGAATGATCTGGTGTAGGTACAGCATCACAAGGATGCATCCCGTAAAGGCCGCAAGGAGGTAGGCAAGGTAGGACGGGAGCTCTCCTGCTCCCCACCGGAACGCCAGTTCACCAGTCACGATGATGGTGATCGTGCAGCAGAATACAAGGAGGGGCAGGAGGGCCAGTCCATAGAGGAGCGCGATGGGGATAAGGGCGATGGCAAAGTAGCGGGTTTTCGTGATCAGGTACAGGGTGGATGAGAACAGGAGTATCATAATGGTGAGCACCCATGGTGGCTGGAGGTAGGGTGCGATAAGGACAAACGAGAGCGCCAGAAGTGCAGCAAGATTGTCCCCAAGCTGTTCGGCCATCCCGTGTATGGTTGGTGCCTTGTGCACAAGAGGTTTTTCAAGGAGATCTGCACAGAGCCCCGTTCTCCCGTTCCCGGTATCGTCAGTTTCCTCCGCTCATGGGGGACGACACAAAGGGACGCTCGTCAGATCTTCGGGGTATTCGAACAGTATATTTCATGAAAAAACAAATATGAGAAAAATGTCTCCCCCAAAGGATCTCCCAAAAAATTATCATTTTGCCGAAGTGGAGCCCCGCTGGCAGGGCATCTGGCGTGATGAAGACAATTATTTTGACCGGACCTCCTCCCTTCCGCAGTTTGTGATCGATACCCCCCCTCCCTACCCGACCGGCACGTTCCATATCGGAAACGCGTTCAACTGGTGCTACATCGACTTTATCGCACGGTACAAGCGGATGCAGGGATACAATGTCATGTTCCCCCAGGGATGGGACTGCCATGGTCTGCCGACCGAGGTGAAGGTGGAGGAGATCCACGGTATCACAAAAAATGATGTACCACGGGAGAAGTTCAGGGAGATGTGCAGGGAGCTCACCATCGCAAATATCGGGAAGATGCGCCTGACGCTCCGCAGACTGGGATTCTCGGTGGACTGGTCCAATGAATACATCACCATGCTCCCGGCGTATTACAAAAAGACCCAGATCTCATTTCTGAAGATGCTCGCATCCGGGTATATCTACCAGAGCGAGCACCCGGTAAATTTCTGCACCCGGTGCGAGACTGCCATCGCCTTTGCCGAGGTTGCCTATGAACCAAGGGAGACGTTCCTGAACTACTTTGACTTTGACGGGGTGGAGATTGCAACGACCAGGCCGGAGCTCCTCGCTGCCTGTGTTGCCGTGGCAGTCCATCCAAAAGATGAGCGGTATACGGGGATTTCAGGGAGGCACCTTACCGTGCCGATCTTCGGGCACAGGGTCCCGATCATCTCTGATGAGGCCGTGGACCCTGCGTTCGGATCCGGTGCCGTGATGATCTGCACCTTCGGGGACAAGCAGGACGTGTTCTGGTGGAAACAGCACCGGCTTGAGCTCCGTAAAGCCATCGACCGTCAGGGCAGGATGACCCCGGTCGCAGGGAAATACGAGGGCAAAAAGTCAGGGGAATGCAGGGAGGCGATCCTCTCGGACATGAAGGCGCTCGGTATCCTCAAGCGACAGGAACCCCTGGAGCAGCGGGTCGGGACCTGCTGGCGGTGCAAGACGCCAATCGAGATCATGAGCGAGCGGCAGTGGTTCGTTAAGATCGCCCCGGACGAGATCATGAAGGCGGCACGCGAGGTGAAATGGACCCCGGGACACATGTTCCTTCGCATGGAGAACTGGATCGGGCAGATGGAGTGGGACTGGTGCATCTCGCGACAGCGGATCTTTGCGACCCCGATACCGGTTTGGTTCTGCAAGGAGTGCGGCACCATGATCCTCCCTGATGAAAAAGATCTCCCGCTCGATCCCACGACCAGGAAACCCGGTCATCCCTGCAAAAAGTGTGGTTCAACAGAGGTGGCAGGGGAGGAGGATGTGCTCGATACGTGGATGGATTCCTCTATCTCGGTCCTGAACGTCACCGGATGGGACGGCAGAAAGGCTCCGCCATTGTTCCCTGCCCAGATCAGGCCGCAGGGCCATGACATCATCAGGACCTGGGCATTTTACACCATCCTCAGGGCGGTAGCGCTTACCGGAAAGAGACCATGGGACGAGATCCTCGTCAACGGGATGGTCCTTGGCGAGGACGGGTTCAAGATGAGCAAGAGCAGGGGCAACATCATATCTCCTGAAGAGATCGTGGAGCAGTACGGATCCGATGCCTTCCGGCAATGGGCGGCCGCCGGCGCTGCCACCGGTTCTGACATCATGTTCAACTGGAACGATGTGATTGCGGCATCCCGGTTCCAGACCAAGCTCTGGAATGTTGCCCGTTTCATCCTCCTGCAGCTCGAGAAGAAGGAGTTCAACCACGAAGCTCCGGTAACCGCTCTTGCCGACCGCTGGCTCCTTGCGAGACTGGCCGAGACGGTCTGCGAGGTGACCGAGGCGATGGAGCAGTACCAGTTCGATCGGGGACTGAAAGCGCTTCGTGAGTTCTCATGGAATGTCCTTGCTGACAATTACATCGAGCTCGTGAAGGGGAGGCTCTATTCAGATCATCTGTCCCGCGACTCGGCCTGCCGCGTCCTCTGGGAGACCATCGATGCCCTCTGCAGGATGATGGCCCCTTATGCCCCCCACTTTTCCGAGGAGATCTATTCGCATCTCAGGGAGGGGAGTGTCCATAAGGCGGCGTGGCCGGAGGCGCTGCCCTCTCTCCAGGAGGATCGCGATAAAGGAGACCTCCTCGTCCGGCTTGTCTCCGAGATACGCCGGTTCAAGCATGAACAGGGGCTTGCCCTGAATGCACCACTCGGAAAGGTCACCGTGTTTTCCTCCCGCATCAACGGTGACGGGGGTGACATGGCACGGGCCCTGAATGCATCCATCGAGTGGTGTGCCGACACCGGTGCACTCGAGAAGAGCCCAGGTGAGATCGTCTTCAACATGGCGGTGATAGGCCCGGCCCTCAGGAAGGATGCAAAAGCATTCATGGATGCCGTCAGGGCGCTTCCCCCTGATCTCCTCTCCAGTCCACCGGCCACAATCGACATCGGGGGGAGACGGGTAGAGGTGCCCGCCCAGTCATTCTCACAGCAGACTGATTACCTGGTCGGGGGAACTCGGGTGGACCTGATCACGGTCGGCGATGTGATCGTGACCGTCCAAAAGCATCCCTGATAACCCCGGCAACAAACCCGGCTATCTCCCCTTCATCCTTCGTGCCATCGACCAGGACAAAGCGGGAGGGGTCGCTCTTTGCAAGGGCAAGGTATTGGTCCTGCACCTTCTCGAGGAGTCTATGGTTCTCGAAATGCTCCCTGTTCTGTTTTTCCTTGATCCGTGACAAGGCTTCATCGACAGGGAGGACAATCAGAAACGTGAGATCAGGGCGGACCGTCCACCCTGCATGCAGCGCCCGGAGCCAGGCTAGCGGGTCATCGATGTATCCCTTGAGGGTCTCCTGCTGGTAGGCATACCGGCTGTCAGAATACCGGTCAGAGATGACGAGGAGTCCGCGCTCGAGTGAGGGGCGGACCAGGGTGGAGAGATGGGCTGCATGGTCGGCTGCAAAGAGGAGGGCTTCGGTTATGGGATCCGTCTTCTCGGCGACTGCCCTCCGCACCTGGTCGCCGACCCACGTGGACCCCGGCTCGCGGGTAAAGACAGGAGAGAGATCTGAGAGGAGTGTATGAAGCGACACGACAAGAGAACTCTTTCCGCTCCCGTCAATCCCTTCAATGGTCACGAGCACCAGTATCCCTCCCTGACCGATTCGTGCGGGATGCTTCCCTTATGGACTCCTGTTGCCACGATCGCTCCATCGAACCCGGCCCGGGCAAGGCGATCAAGGTCATGCCCGTTCCGGACACCGCCCCCGTAAAAGAGCCTCTTTCCATAGGCGTTCCGCATTCTTTTGAGAAGAGAGGCGGAGAACAATCTCCCGGTCCCGACCCCGCTGATATTCATAATAAGGCAGCAGTCGAATGGAAGACCTGCTGCCCCAAAGAGGACCTCCTCTGGCGCTCTCCCCTCCGGAAGGACCAGTCCGTCGCGGATATCAAGCGAGAGCATCCCCCCACGGTACTGCAGCAGGTCACCAGCCGTCTCCGTCCCTACTACGTTGACAATATGCGCTCCTTCCAGGGAATCGTCCGGAGACCGGGACCCCCGGTCGACATAGCACCGTTCCACCATCCCGGCACACGAGAGGATGATCGGGTCATGCGATCCCGTACCCGCTATCCGGTCGAGGTCGGCGATGTAGAGATACCGGGGCTGCATCACCTCAAGGTACCCGATAGGGTCTGCCACCGGCGATAACCCCCAGGTGAGCGGGCGGTAACCAGCCCTGTCACCCTTCTTCCCATGCACAACGAACCCGTCTTTCAGGTCCATTGCAAGAACCAGATCCATGGTGGTAGCGTAATCACTATTAGCATGAAGGATCATTAAATCCTATGCGATTGCTGGTCAGCCCGAGGGATGTTGAAGAGGCGAAGCGATCTGGTGCCGCGGATATTATCGATGTAAAACGGCCGGCAGAGGGATCTCTTGGCGCAAATTTCCCATGGATCATACGGGCAGTCAAGGACCTTTCGGACAAACCGGTCAGTGCAGCGATAGGCGATTTTGATTTCAGGCCGGGAGGGGCTGCCCTTGCTGCATACGGGGCAGCCCATGCCGGGGCAGATTACGTAAAGATCGGCCTGATGTTCGACGGGGCAAAACGGGCAGAGGAGGTGATCGGTGCCGTCGTACGGGCGGTCAAGGATGAGTTCCCCGAAAAGTTCGTTGTGATTGCAGCCTATTCGGATTATGAACGGCTCGGGACCATCTCCCCCTTCGTCATGTCTCCCCTGGCGGCTGCAGCAGGAGCCGATGTCGCGATGGTGGACACCGGCAGGAAGGACGGGAAGAGTACCTTTGAGTTCATGAACGAGGAGGAACTGGCTGAGTTTGCCGGAATGAACGCCGCCGCGGGGATGCAGACCGCTCTCGCCGGGTCGCTCTGCTTTGAGCATATCCCTGCACTCAAACGGATCAACCCCGATATCATCGGCGTCCGGGGGATGGTTTGCGGCGGAAACAGGAATTCCACGATCCAGGAAGACCTGGTGATACGGCTGGCACGGATGGTGGGATGAGGGATGTACCTGACGAAGCTGGATGCCCCCCTTGCGCTCACCTTCGATGACGTGCTCCTCCTTCCCGCCGAGTCACAGGTCGAGCCGAATGAGACCGATACAAAGACCCTTTTTTCAAAGAATATCCCGCTGAACATCCCGCTCGTCTCCTCTGCCATGGATACCGTCACCGAATCCTCGATGGCTATCGCCCTTGCGAGGAACGGGGGGATCGGGGTCATTCATCGGAACATGAGTGCCGAGCAGGAAGCGGCCGAGCTCCGGTTCGTGAAGCAGGCAGCGGAACTGATCGAGCGGAAGGTCCTCTCGGTCTCTCCTGATACCAGTGTAGCAGAGGTCGAACGGCTCATGAACGAGCAGGGGATCGGAGGAGTCCCGGTGCTTGAAGAGGGCCGGGTAGTCGGCATCGTCAGCCGGCGGGATGTGCGGGGGATCTCGAGCCGGCGGGGGAGCGAGAAGGTCAGGACGATCATGACCAGGAAGCCGATCACCGCTGGGGAGGATATCACCATGGAGCAGGCGCTTGAGGTGATGTATACTCATAAGGTTGAGCGGCTCCCGGTCATTGACAAGGAAGGGGGTCTTGCCGGGATCATCACCATGCAGGACATCCTCGAGAAACGGCAGTACCCGAATGCAACCCGGGGAAAAACAGGAACGCTGAGAGTTGCCACTGCGGTCGGCCCCTTTGACTTCGAGCGGGCGATGCTCCTTGACGAGGAGGGGACCGATGCTCTCGTGGTCGACTGCGCCCACGGGCACAACATGAACGTCGTCAAGTCGGTGCGAAACATCAAGGGGAGTGCAAAGGCAGACGTCATTGCCGGGAATATTGCCACCGCGAAGGCCGCCGAGGACCTGATGGATACGGTTGACGGGTTGAAGGTGGGAATCGGACCGGGCTCCATCTGCACCACCAGGATCGTGGCTGGCGTGGGGGTCCCGCAGATCACCGCGGTTGCAAGTGTTGCCGATGTCGTGAGGGACGCCGGCATCCCGGTCATCGCCGATGGCGGTGTCCGGTTCTCCGGCGACGTGGCCAAGGCGATCGCTGCAGGGGCTGACAGCGTGATGATCGGGAGTCTCTTTGCCGGCAGCGATGAAGCCCCGGGACGGATCATCACCATGAAGGGGAGGCGCTACAAGCAGTATCGGGGGATGGGGTCCCTTGGTGCCATGAGCGGCGGAGTGTCAAGCGACCGGTATTTCCAGAAGAAAGAGATCGGCCGTACCAAGTTTGTCCCTGAAGGGGTGGAGGGGGTGACTCCCTACGTGGGGAGCGTATCCGATGTCCTGTACCAGCTGGTCGGGGGCCTCAAGTCTGCCATGGGATACACCGGTTCGCGGAATATCGCTGAGATGCACAAAAAGACCCGTTTTGTCCGGATTACTGCAGCCGGGCAGACCGAGAGCCACCCCCACAATATCCTGATCACGGACGAGGCGCCGAATTACCGGCTCTCGGACTGATTTTTCTTTTCCCGGTTCTGGTGCATCTTTTTGATTTTATATAGTCAGGATCAGATATCCTGACAGGGAAAACAGCATTTCTGTTTAGGAATCATTACTGCTTACAAATACCTATATATAAGAAAATCCCTAACATAAAGTAATCAATGCTGGATCATGTTGAGGTCGCCCGGATCCTCGATATCCTTGGTAACAGAAACCGCCGGCGTATCATCGAACTGCTCAGGCAGAAGCCCTGTTTTGTCACCGAGATCTCTGATCGCCTCACCCTCTCCCCAAAAGCGGTGATCGAGCATCTCCAACTGATGGAACGGGAGGAGATCCTCTCCTTTCGGCTCGATGACCGCAGACGGAAATACTATTACCTTGCAAATGATATCAGCGTCATGGTAAGCCTCCACCGGCTGGAGGAGGGGACCCGGAGTTCCGACGACGTCAACAACCGGCTCCGGAAATCACTAGGAAAACTCCGGAAACTGGTAGATGCCCGCGAGGAACTAGCCGGAAACCTCCGGAACATAGAGAAGGATATCGACCTGCAGATACGCGAGATCGTGCAGCAGGGAAGGGAGGTGCTCGAGGATGATAGCGGGATCGACCTGCTCATCGCCCTTGCCCACTGCAACCTGACCGGCGAAGAACTGGCAGAGCTGACCGGGCAGCCCGTCCAGAACCTTGCCGCAGGACTTGCGGAGTTAAGAAAGAAACATATCGTCGAACAGGAAGGCCCGACATTCCGGTTGTGTGGTATCAATGCCGAATGATTCGTATGATGATTTCCTGAAGCACATTGCGCGGATGGTGGAGGATATCGTCCGCAACCTGCCTGAAGCAGAAGGCACCAGGTTTGTCGGATATACCATCATCGCGGGGAATAACGGGGAGGCCCCCCATGTGATCCACATCGGGAAAAATCCCCGCGAGGAGATCGAGTACGAGGTGGTCGAGGACCAGGAGTACCTGTTCATCACCGGGAGCCTGCCTTCCTCGTCGCAATGTGCAGCCTATGCCGATATCTCGACCGACTCGGTCACCATCATCGTTGGGGAGCACCGTGCATCTATCCCCCTTAACACAACGATCGATGTGGTGCACAGCTTCTACCGCGTCAGGCACGGGGTCATCGATATTGTGTTAAAAAAGAAGAGACAGGCCCAGTAACGGATCTGCCCGGATCACGCCTGGATCCTTGTGCCGGGCGAGACCCATTCAGAAATACTCTTTTTATCCGGTCTGAATTC
>JAKLGZ010000032.1 GCA_022710385.1 Methanoregula sp. | reverse complement strand
TGACCGCCGATGGGCCGTTCGAGCACCACCTGACCGAACTCAACCACCTCAAGTGGGCGAATGTCGATGTCGAACTTGAGACCGCTGCAGGGATCGTGCCCTATGTGTACAGCCCTGACATCAAGGTCTGCGAGATCCAGTGGGCAATCGGCCTTGAGATTGCGCTGATGGCAAAAGACCCGATGCGGTGCTTCATCACTACCGACCACCCGAATGCCGGCCCGTTCACCCGCTACCCCCGGATCTTCAAGTGGCTCATGAGCGTTGACGCCCGCAAGGAGCGGATCGAGTCGTTCAAGCATTCCGCTAAGATGGTCGATGCCACCCATATCGCCGGGATGGACAAGGAACTCTCGCTCTACGAGCTGGCCCAGATGACACGGGCAGGTCCGGCAAAGTCACTCGGGCTTGCCAGTATCTATGGCGGGCTTGCTCCGGGTATGGACGCTGATGTCGCGGTATACAACTTCAACCCTGATACCCCGCACAAACCCGACGAGATCGAGAAGGCGTTCTCCTCCGCTGCATTCGTCATGAAGACCGGAACCCCGGTCGTCATGGATGGCGAGATCGTCTCGAACGGCAACAAGAGGACCATCTGGGTCGATGCCAAGGTCAACGAGAATCCCCAGGTCATGCGCGATATCAAGGACAAGTTCCTCCGCTATTATAGCGTGACCCTCGGAAACTACGATGTGACCAAGCATTTCCTCTCGGGAAATCCGCGAGTGATCGAGGTCGACGCGACACGGTGAGGGTGAGGCAAAAATGGAGACTGTTACCGTAACCATAAAGACACAGCCTGAACTCTTCCTTGAAGCAGACAACATCTCCCCCGATGCATTTGCAGGAAAGAAGGCTGCCGAGATCACAACCCTCCATGCCTATGAAGGCAGGGAGCAGTATACCCTCGGCAAATATTTCGATGTCTCGGGCGATGCGGGGGCAACCGCAGCCGATACCAGGATCATTGTCAAGGGAGATGTCAGCCGGGTAAAATACATCGGCATGAAGATGTCTGCCGGCGAAGTGATCATTGAAAAGGATGCTGACATGTATGTCGGTGCCTGGATGCAGGGCGGCAAGCTCACTGCAAAGGGCAATGTCGATGCTTTTGCAGGTATCGGGATGAAAGGCGGAGAGCTGATCATCGAAGGCAATGCCGGCAACTACCTTGGAGCCGCTTACCGGGGCGACTGGCGAGGGATGCAGGGCGGCCTGATACGGGTGAAGGGGAACGCCGGGAGTGACATCGGTTACTTCATGAACGGCGGCACCATCATTGTGGAAGGCAATGCCGACGTACACATCGCCACTCATGCAGAAGGCGGGAAGGTCGTCATCAAAGGAGATGCAAAGAGCAAGATCGGCGGGCAGATGGTGGAAGGCGAGATCATTGTCTTTGGTGGAATCGATGTCATGATGCCTGGCTTCAAATATGTAAAGGATGAAGAAATTGAGGTCGATGGCACCAAGGCAACGTTCGCCCTGTTCCATGGTGATCTTGGTGAGCGTCATCCCAAGCGGAAAGGTCAGGTCGTGTATGGGAAACTGTACCAGAAGATCTGATCCCTTTTTAAACAAGCAGCGCACCAGTTTTTAAAAATTATTAAAGATTTAACCATGATAAAGTAATATCTCATTCAATCTTCGTAGCACTAAAGACGTGGCATTTATGAAGAATGTATATGGTATATCAACATTCCCCTGTTTTTTTAGATTATACAAGTATTAATATAAATGTCAAATTTTCATTACAAAAGGGAAATCTTATATCGGGTGATATAGTATAGTAGATTGTCCCGTGAGGGGACGTGCAATAGTCACCGACATCTATCATCAGCAAACTACCTAGCTTGCTTTGCCGTTCAGTTATCGAAATGCATTGTGGCAAAACCAATATTACAGAGGATAAAGTTATGGCAAAATACAAAGACACCTGTGATCTTTACGACGATCAGGGGAAGCTGCTCAAGAGCGGTGTTGCCCTTGAGAAGATCAGCCCGCTGAACAACGCGGGTATCCTGAAGATCATCGACCTCACCAAGAGGACAGTCGCGGTGAACCTGGCCGGCCTTGACAACTCGATCAAGACCGGAGCAATGGGCGGAAAGAACAACCAGATTCTTGGAAGGGCAGTCAAGGTAGACTGTGTCAAGGATGCAGACGCCCTTGCAGCGAAGATCGGCGAGTATGTCTCGGTCAATAAGGGCGACGACACCAAGGTCACCAAGGTTGGCGGCGGAAAGATGCTCCTTATCGAAGTCCCGAGCGCCCGTCTGAAAGCAGCCGCTACCTACGATGCCTCAACCACCGCAGTAGCTGCCGCAACCACCCAGGCACTCATCGACCAGTACAAGGTAGGCATGTTCGATGCCCCGTATGTCAAGTCCGCAGTCTGGGGTTCCTACCCGGTCACGATGGACATGGCCGGCGGTAACATCATCTCCGTGCTCTCCATCCCCCAGAACAACGAGGGTCTCGGGTATGCACTCAGGAACATCCCGGCCAACCACGCGGCAATGATGACTCACCGGAATGCGATGCAGACCTGTGCTCTCTCCGCCACGTTCGAGCAGGCCGGAGAGTTCGAGATGGGAGCAGCAATCGGGCCATTCGAGCGTGCCCAGCTCCTCGCCTACGCATTCCAGGGCCTGAATGCCAACAACATGGTCTATGACATCGTCAAGGCAAACGGCAAGACCGGAACCATCGGTACCGTCGTTCAGAGCGTTGTCGAGCGTGCACTCGAAGACAAGGTCATCAAGGCCGGAAAGAAGGGCAAGAGCGGCTTCATCTTCTACGAGACAAAGGACCCGATGATGTGGAACGCCTACGCATCTGCCGGAACCATGGCAGCAACCATGGTGAACTGCGGTGCCGGCCGGTTTGCCCAGGCAGTGTCCTCAACCCTGCTGTACTTCAACGACCTGCTCGAGCACGAGACCGGTCTGACTGGTGCCGATTACGGCCGTGTCATGGGAACTGCAGTCGGATTCTCGTTCTTCAGCCACTCGATCTATGGAGGCGGCGGTCCGGGAGTCTTCAACGGCAACCACGTCGTGACCCGTCACGCAGCCGGTGTGGCAATCCCGTGCGTCTGTGTTGCCTGTGCGCTTGATGCCGGAACCCAGATGTTCGGCCCCGAGCAGACCTCCAAGGTCTACCAGGACACATTCGGTCAGATTGAGGAATTCAAGAAGCCGCTGCAGGCCATCGCGAAGGCAGTCTGATCCATTCCGATAGAATGACTGATGCCATATATCCTCAGGTCCGGATAGTAACCGTGCGGTTGCTCAACCCGGAGACCGTCGAACGGGTGATGAACCTGATCCTTGCCACTGAAGGGGTCCGGAGGGTGATACTCAACGGTCCCCGACTCCCCCCCACCATTACCACTGGTCCCGCGAAGGGGCAACCAAACATCCATGAGATGCGAAAGACCGTGAAGATGGGGGAGCAGGAGGTGGAGATGCAGGTTCACGTCGGGACCATTCTCCTTGAACTGGAGAACAGAGATGTGATCCCTGCCATCAAGGCAGCCTGTGCAGCCGGATTCGGCGAGATGCAATGGTACCTCCAGGAAGGCCGGTATATGAAGACCGATCCTTCGCTGGTGGACTACGCGAAATACGGCCCCTATGCTGACAAGGCCATCATTGGAATGGCCGATCCCAGCAGCAAAAAGGGACCTACCATCATCCAGGGAATAAAGTAAGTATGCCAGTAGGACGGGTAACCCAGGTCGTGGACTGTCGTGCGGCAATGGGCATGGGAAAAGGCGGAGGAATCGCCCAGAGGGGCACCATCTCGGAATGCCGCTACCCCGATGTCATCGTAGTCGGCATGTCTCCCGGAAGGCGCCATGTCACCAAGCCCGTATGTGACATCACCTCAGCATTACGACGCGAGGGTATCGAGTACAGCATCAGCACCCTTGTCCTGAATGCAGGAAGCGGGGTGCCTCCCGATGCAAGGGATATCGGGGGAGGCGTGCTCGGTGCATACTTCGGCCTCACGGATACTGAAATTCAGCAGATTGAGAGGCATAAAGTCGCCATTCTCCATCATGGAAACGTGCGATCGCACGTGGTGCACAAGGTCAGGTTCATCCTCCAGGCCTGTGACGTGAAAGCGGTGGTTGTCTCTCAGGCACCTGTAGACTTTGAGGACTTTGCAAAAGTGGGCGTGAAAACCGCCCTTGTCATGCCCCCTCCCGAAAAGGTGAAGACCCGGGGCACCGTCATGGCGATCGTGAGCGGTGTCACCCGGGGCCAGACCCCTTCGAGAGAGAAGATGGCGGAAGTCATTCATGCGGTAATGAGGTTGATCAAAACTAAGGAGTGATTAAAAAATGGCTTACAAACCACAGTATGGGCCCGGAAGCTCCATTGTCGCCGAGAACAGGCGCAAGCAGATGGACCCAAGCAAGAAACTTGAGAAGCTCCGTGACATCTCGGACGAGGACGTCGTTCTGCTGATGGGCCACCGTGCACCTGGTGCGGCATACCCGACAGCCCACCCGCCACTCGCCGAGCAGCAGGAGCCGGACTGTCCTGTCAGGAAGATGGTCGTGCCCCTCGATGGTGCAAAGGCAGGAGACCGTATCAGGTTCATCCAGTTTGCCGATTCGTACTACAATGCACCGTGCCAGCCCTACCAGCGGTCCTATGTCGAAGCATACCGGTACCGCGGCTGTGACCCGGGAACCCTTTCCGGCCGTCAGATCATCGAGTGCCGTGAGCGTGATCTCGAGAAGATCGCAAAGGAACTTATCGGCACCGAGCTCTTTGACCCTGCCCGCACCGGTATCCGCGGTTCGACTGTGCACGGACACTCCCTCCGTCTCGCAGAGGATGGGATGATGTTCGACATGATGCAGCGGTGCATCCTTGACAAGAAGGCCAACATGGTCAAGTACGTCAAGAACCAGAACAGCGAGCCGCTGGACAAGGAGGTCAAGGTCGGCAAACCATTGGACGAGAAGTGGCTCAAGGCGCACACCACCATCTTCCACTCGCTTGTCGGAACTTCCTTCCGCAGTGACGCCGAGTATGTCGAATACGTCCAGCGCGTCCACTCGCTGAGGACCAAGTACGGCTATGTGCCGGAGGAGTGATTGACATGGCAAAGAAGATCGAGAGAACCCAGAAGCTCTTCCTGAAGGCCCTGAAAGAGAAGTTCGCCGAGGACCCCCAGAGCACGAGCACCGTGTTTGCCCGCGAGGGCCTGAAGCAGTCCCCGAGGAAGATGGAGTTCGTCAAAGCCGGGAACGCTGCAGCAATGGCCCGTGGCATCTCCATGTACGACCCCGTCCGCTGCCACATCGGCGGCATCCCGCTCGGGCAGCGCCAGCTGATGACCTACGAGGTCTCGGGCACCGGCGTGTTCGTTGAGGGCGACGACCTGCACTTCGTCAACAACGCTGCCATGCAGCAGATGTGGGACGATATCAGGAGGACCATCCTCGTGAACATGGACCTTGCCCACCAGACCCTGCAGAAGCGTCTCGGCAAGGAAGTCACCCCGGAGACCATCAACGAGTTCCTCCACGTGCTCAACCACGCCATGCCCGGTGCAGCCGTGGTCCAGGAGCACATGGTCGAGACCCACCCGTCACTCGTGGACGACTGTTACGTGAAGGTCTATACCGGTGACGACGAGATGGCCGACGACCTGGAGCCCCAGTTCGTCATCAACATCGATAAACTCTTCCCGGCCAAGCAGGCCGCCCAGCTGAAGACAGCTATCGGCAAGTCGCTCTGGCAGGCAATCCGCATCCCGACCATCGTCTCGAGGACCTGTGATGGTGGAACCACCTCCCGCTGGTCTGCGATGCAGCTCGGTATGTCCTTCATCGGCGCCTACCACATGTGCGCCGGAGAAGCCGCAACCGCCGACCTTGCATTCGCCGCAAAGCACGCCGGTGTTATCCAGATGGCAGAGATCCTGCCTGCCCGCCGTGCCCGTGGCCCGAACGAGCCCGGAGGCATCAAGTTCGGACACTTCGCCGACATGGTCCAGACCGACCGCAAGTACCCGCACGACCCCGCCAAGGCATCCCTTGAGGTCGTCGGAGCCGGTACCATGCTCTTCGACCAGATCTGGCTCGGTTCCTACATGTCCGGTGGTGTCGGATTCACCCAGTACGCCACCGCCGCCTACACCGACAACATCCTCGATGACTACACCTACTACGGTATGGATTACATCAAGGACAAGTACAAAGTCGACTGGAAGAACCCGAACGAGAAGGACAAGGTCAAGGCATCCCAGGACGTTGTCAACGATGTTGCAACGGAGGTCACCCTCTATGGTATGGAGCAGTACGAGCAGTTCCCAACCGCACTCGAGACCCACTTCGGTGGTTCCCAGCGTGCCTCGGTGCTGGCCGCTGCATCCGGTCTGACCACTGCGATCTGTACTGGAAATTCCAATGCCGGTCTGAACGGCTGGTACCTGTCCATGCTCCTGCACAAGGAAGGCTGGTCACGTCTCGGATTCTATGGATTCGACCTGCAGGACCAGTGCGGTTCCGCAAACACCGAGTCCTACCGTGCAGACGAAGGCTGTGTCGGAGAACTCCGTGGAGCCAACTACCCGAACTACGCGATGAACGTCGGTCACCAGGGAGAGTACGCCGCCATCAATGGTGCTGCTCACTTCACCCGGGGCGATGCCTGGTCACTCAACCCGCTGATCAAGGTCGCCTTCGCCGACCCCTCGCTCAAGTTCGACTTTGCCGAGCCGCGCCGCGAGTTCGCAAAGGGTGCCATCCGCGAGTTCATGCCCGCCGGAGAGCGCTCACTGATCATCCCCGCAAGGTGAGATCAGCCCCAATTTTTTTCCTTTTCTGATAATTCGGATTCTTACAGCGACATACGCCACTGCCCGACCGGAGATGGCATTGGAATTATGGAAAGGGATTTTTCAATCTTATCAGGACAATGCGTATCAGGACGATGGAGGAACCGCAGGTGATTTCGGTTGAAGGGACGAAACGCTCTTTGAAAAGAACGCGGATGTTCCATGAGATACCCCCCTGAATCCAGAGTCCAATAAGCGTGTAGGGGAGAATGAAACAGATACGTTTTAGAAACGAATCCTACTGATAAAAGTTGGTTTGCCTACTCATCACAGCCTGAATGATGGCACGTACTTGCACCGGCAACAATCCGGTCATCGATAAAATCCCTGACAACCTGGTCAACCGGGCCTGAAATTCCGCAGATCACATGGATTCCCTGCTCTTCGAAGAGCTGCACGGCTTTCATGCCCATCCCCCCTGCGAGTACATTGGTGATCCCACAGGAAGCAAGGAGCCGGGGAAGTTTTCCTGGTTCGTGGCCGGGATTCAGAATTATCTCTTGGTGGATTATTTCTTTGTTCCTGATATGATACACTGAGAATTTTTCACAATGACCAAAGTGTGAGGAGACACCGTTTCCATCTACCGCGACAGCAACCCGCCGGGTGCCATTCGCTCCCGATCCCGTCATTCTTCAGAATCTCCCCCTCATTCCTCCGCCCCGGGGGCTACCTCTTCCTCCCCTCATACCCCCGCCGTATCCTCTCCCGCATCCACAGGGGATACCCCCGCGACCGAGGCCGTATACCGGAGAGGGCGCTCCTCCCGTCTGTTGGACAGTCGCCTGCCCTGCCTCTTCGACTGAATCCATTGCAGATTCCTTCTGTGATACCGGGTTACACCTGCCACGGCGCCACCCGGTCATCGGTCCCCCCCCACGCGGGCCGGTCCCGTCAAGTCCTGGCATTTTCTTATCACACCTGGGCACCGGTCGGGTGCCTTAATTACTCATATGAGTCAAAATATATTAAAATAATGTGATGAGGCAGACCTGTCTCTTACTGATCCGGGGAACCATCCCGTCTATTCCGGCGCCTGCAAAACCCATCCTGCGAACCCAGGCAGGGCTGCCCTTCACGGGGACATTGCCCCTCGATACGGCGTTCACATCCGGCGATCTCTATTTTTTTCCCATGGATAAGGGCGTCAGCAACCTTTCGCCTAGCTTCATGAAGATCTTTCCAGACCGTACGCCGCGACACCCCGATGATAGCACCCGCCTCCTCCTGCTCCAGCCCGTTCAGGTCGACCAGTTTCAACAGTTCGAGCTCTTCAGGAAGGAGGATAACAGAGTCATTATCGGGAATATCACACTGGGGCGCATAACATCGGAGCGATGCCTCGTGATCCATCCTTCTCGGTACTCTCGGTCGCCCCCGGCGTCGTATTCCTCCAGTCGTCTCATTGTCCTGCAATGTCCCTCACTCCCAGTGTACTGACAATTTCATCCCAAAGACTATGAATGGCTTGCGCTGCAGGAGTATCATATTCGGTAACCAGCCTTCCTTTCCGTACCACGTCTATCACCGATTCATCATAAGGTATCATTCCCCCTATCGGAATGTCCTCTTTTCCGCAATACTCGCGGATGGAGTTGGATACACCGAGGTTGAGATCGTACTTGTTGATTGCGACCATCATATTCACCCGAAGCGGACGACAAACACGGATGAGCCGCTGCAGGTCATGAAGTCCTGAAACACTCGGTTCAGTTACCACAAGGAGCTGATCCATCCCCGTAATGGTTGATATCAGGGGACAGCCGATTCCCGGGGGACCATCAACGAGCATGAGGTCACATTCACCATTCCGCTCCACCGCAATTTTCTTAATTTTTCCGACCAGGAGCCCCGAGTTCGCCGCTCCTGGGGCCAGCCTCGCATGTACCAGGTTTCCATAGGGGGTTTCCGAATAATATATCTCTCCACATACCCTCGGCCGCATGCTGATCGCCATGGAAGGGCAGATAACCCGGCAGACCCCGCAGCCTTCACACTGATCAGGGTGTACCGCATAGGTATCCCCAATAGGTTCAATCGCTCCGAACCGGCAGGCATCAGAGCAAACACCGCAGCTTGAACACTGGGCAGGGTTGATATATGCCCCCTCCATTCCGGTAAATTCCTCGCGCTTGATGATATGAGGATTCACAATCAACTCAAGATTCGCGGCATCAACATCACAATCAACCATCACCTTTGCACATCTGCTGAGGTGAACGATACCCCCTGTAATCACCGTTTTTCCTGTACCTCCTTTCCCACTGACCACCGCAAGCCGGATCATGTTCCCCCCACCGATGACCTGCATGCTCCACCAAGAGCAATGAACCGCTCCTTCCAGGTGGGATCAACACGGGATATCAGATCGCCGCTCCCCTGGACTGATGCAATCCATCGGTCAAATGGTATGGTGGCAAGCACCGGTATCCCCCGTTCATTGCAGAACCTCCGCACTTCCTCATCCTTCCCATCGCTCCGGTTGATAACTACCCCCACGGGTACATCCAGATGGGAGGTCACGGAATATGCCAGTTCCAAATCGTGAAGTCCGAACGGTGTCGACTCAGTGATGAGAAGGCAGAAATCGGATCCATGCAGAGTCTCAACGACCGGGCAGGATGTACCAGGTGACGCATCACAGATCATCCACCCGGGCTTTTCTGCACGCCTCTTTGCCTCTTGGATCACCTTCACTCCGAGCACCTCGCCCTCGTTGAGTGTCCCCGTGACAAGGGACAGGTGAGCCGAGAGATCCCGGGTTGTTACTGTGCCAATAGGGCGTTGAATCTCTGTGATTGCATCAGCCGGACAGACAAGGGCGCACCCCCCGCATGAGTGGCAGTGTTCCGGGAAGAATAGTACCCGGTCTTTTGCCACGACCAGGGCTCCGAACGCACAGAACCCTGCACAATCCCCGCATAAAGTACATCGCGAATTATCAAAGGCGGGAATTAACACCTGCACATCGGTCGATTCAGGATCGTCTGGGGGGAAGAAAAGGTGAAGATTTGGTTCTTCGACATCACAATCGACCAGTGTCACCCGATCCGATTGGGAGATGGCCCACGCCAGGTTTGCAGCCACCATGCTCTTTCCGGTTCCTCCCTTCCCGCTTGCGATGGTAATTTTCATACTCGTTGTCATCTTCTCCTGCCTCATCGGAAGAACGAATAAAAGAAGAATTATTGTTCCTTCAGGTTCCCTTTGAGAAAGGCCGTGATCGCATCGGCAACGGTGCTTCCTTTCTCTTCGTAAAGAAGCACCATGATTCCTCCCGCCTTCAATGCCTCAAGGGCATTTCCACCAACGCGTTCCGTCACAAGGCTGTCTACTCCCTGGTTGAGGAGGAACTGAGCAGCCTTTGGGCCAACGCCCCCCATGGCACCTGCGGCTGAATTTACATGGGCTTCGGTCATTTTGCTCTCGGTGTCGTGGATAATAAAATAGGGAGCACGTCCAAACCGTTCATCAACCAAATCCTGGATATCCGGCCCCCTTGAGGGAATACAAATTTTCATGGATTTCACCACCTTAATATATTCACATATGTGAAGAAATTATTTTTCATATCGGCATTCGGTTCTCTGCTTCAGTCCCTTGGTCGATGCCCATTCTTCTGTCCTATTAAATACCTTTAATTATTTTTTACTCATATGTGTAGTTATAGTGTGGCAGCAGCCCAACCCCCTGCACTATTATTCCGGCAGGGTCCAGCCCTTCGATCCGGAAAAACAAGTGACTGAATGGATGAGTAGCCTATGTCTGGTTCACCCTCACCCCTGTTAACCGTCAGAAACCTCAGTATAGAGCTTGGCGGAACCCTGATTCTTGACAATGTATCCTTTCACATGAATGAAGGGGAGGTCCTCGGGATCATCGGAAGAAGCGGCGCCGGAAAATCGATCCTCATGCACCTGATGAGGGGTATCGATGATCCGCCAACATCGGGTGCTGTCATTTACCACATGAGCCAATGTCAAAAGCGATGTTCACTCGAACCCCGGAGTGCTGAAGGAATGCCCTGCCCCGGTTGCGGAGGAGCGCTCCTCCCCGTTGATATCGATCTCTGGAATCCGGATGATGAGAGAGGAAAGTCCCTGATATTGCGTAAAACCGCCATTATGTTCCAGCGTACTTTTGCATTGTATGGGAATGACAGAGTGATAGAGAATGTCCTTCATGCACTTGACGATATCAGGTATCCACCCGATCAGTCTGTGAACCGTGCGGCAGAACTCCTGGAACGGGTACGGATGACCCATCGTATGATGCACATCGCACGCGATCTCTCCGGTGGTGAAAAGCAACGGGTGGTTCTTGCGAGGCAGCTTGCAAAGGAGCCCCTGCTCCTCTTTGCAGATGAACCAACCGGGACCTTAGATCCCACCACTGCCCATCTCGTCCACCAGCTGCTCCTTGATGCGACCAGCAACTCACACATGGGAATGGTCATCACCTCACATTTTTCAGGGGTCATCGACCAGGTGGCTGACCGTGCACTGCTTATGGATAAAGGGCGGGTGATCGAGGAAGGCTCACCGACCAAGATCCTCGGAAAATTCATGCAGAATTACCATGCGGGAGAACGGGTGGATTCCAGTGAAAACGGGGCGTCGATCCTCCAGGCAAGGGAGGTCATGAAACGGTACATTACCGCTGACCGGGGACTGATCAAGGCAGTCACGAATGTCACATTTGACGTCGCCGAACGTGAAATTTTTGGGATCATCGGGACGAGTGGTGCCGGGAAGACCACTCTCTCACGTATCATCGCCGGGCTCATTGAACCCACTGGGGGGGAGATGAACATCCGGATCGGTGATGACTGGGTAGACATGACGAGCCCGGGGATAGAGAACCGGGGGCGTGCAAAACCCTACATCGGCCTCCTCCACCAGGAATATGATCTCTATCCCCACCGGACCATTCTCGACAATCTCACCGATGCAATCGGTCTCGAATTCCCGAAAGAGCTCGCCATACAAAAAGCAGTGATCAGCTTGAAAATGGCAGGATTTGCACCCGATGATATCACTACCTTCCTGCACCGGTATCCGGCCGAGCTGAGCCAGGGGGAACGTCACCGCGTCGCTCTTGCCCAGGTCCTCATCCGGGAGCCAAGAATTGTTGTTCTGGATGAACCGACCGGGACCATGGACCCGATCACTAAACTTGACGTAAAGCATTCGATCCTGACTGCACGCAAGGAGATGGACGAGACGTTTATCATCGTCTCCCATGACATGGACTTTGTCCAGGATATCTGTGACCGGGTAGCCCTGATGAAAGGAGGGAAGGTTATCCACATTGGTCCGCCTTCTGAAATTCCCATGGAATTTATCATACCTGCTTCCGACCGGGAGGCATCCCAAGACGGGATACGTGAGCCGTGAGAAAAGCCCTGAAGATACTCCCCCTATACCAGTTAATACAAATAATCTTGCAAACAACACAACCTTTTTTTAATTAAGTAAATTTCAGATGCGTTAATTTCGCAGGAAAATCCTCCGTTTTGTGATTAAAACCCAAAAAACCGGTTTATAAGCAAATATTTCGAAACATTTAACTCATTACTGACGTAACTGTTAGATGAACCACAAAGGGTTTGTACTCGTTGTGAGTGGCAATGCATGATGAACACTCTCGTGCACTATTCAGCACGCAGGGAGGAGGCTAAATGGAAAGTATTGTATTTGGCATTGGAATAACTGCATTGGCAGGAGCTCTTGCCACAGTTGCCGGTGCTGCAGAGAACACTGAGTCTGATATCGGTTCACAGGGTGACCCGAACTCGCAGGTTCAGCTTGCTCCGCAGATGGGATATATTCACCGGATCTTCAATAAGGCAGTGGCCGGTGAGCCACCAGCATACGGACTGTGGATTGCGCTCGGCGCAGGGATCGCCTGGGCTTTCATGGCTATGCAGATTAACCCGATACTTGCAATTGTTCTGGGAAGCGGTATCGCCGTCTTCGTCCAGGGCGTATATGCCACCACCGCATATCTCGGAAGGACTGCAAGTCTCGCTAAATTCGGACAGCCGGTATACGTCGACATCCTGAAGTCGATGACAACGGTGACCATGGCACACGCCTTTGTTGCCATCTTCGCCACGGTGACCTTGTGCCACCTGATCAACGCCGCCCTCGGGCACCCGTTCCCGCTGCCATTGCTTGGCATCGTCTGGGGAATCGCTCTTGGGGCAGCTGGATCAGCAACCGGGAACCCGTTCTATGGAAAAGAGCGGCAGTACCAGAACCAGAAGTTTGGTGCAGGTGTCCCGATTGCTGCTTCAGGAAACATCGTCAGGTATGCCGAAGCTGGTGAGAGGAACTCTCTTGACAATGGCTGGTTCTCCGCAAAACTCGGCGGTCCGGCATCAGGAGTCTGCTTCGGACTGATCGTCTTCCTCGAACTCTGGCGCACTGTTCTCTTTGAAGAGATTGGCGCCGGCTGGGGTGCGATCATTATCGGTATCATCATTATACTCGTATTCACCGTGATTGACCGTTACATCGAGGTCTGGGCACGGAAGAACTACGGACCGTACACGAAACCTGCTGAGGAGGCATCGTCATGAGCGCCATTGGTGCCAAGCCCGCTGCAGGGGCAGCGGTTGATACAACCGCAATGGTTGTCGGTATCATTATTCTGCTTCTTGTCATTGGTGCAACCTATTACCTGTTCGGATCCGGCCTTGCATTTATGGCCCTGATTGGGATCATCATTGGCGGTGTCCTGATCGGATTCGGGGTCCACTTCGTCCCGGTCGGAGGAGCTCCGGCTGCCATGGGACAAGCTCCCGGTATTGCCACCGGTGTGGCTATGCTCGCGGCTGGTGCAGGTCTTGCCGGTCTCTTTGGAGGGGCCTGGGCTGCTGAAATGGGAGTGGTTGTCGCAACCATAACCGGTGCAATCGGTGGCGGCCTGATGATGGCAATCACCTGCATGTTCGTGAACTTCATCTACGTCTTCGGGATGGGTATCCCCTCCGCATCAGGAAAGGTTGCAAAAGACCCGATTACCGGAGATACTCAGGCTGAATTCAAGTCCCAGGGAACCGAGGGGCATGGCCTGCCGTTCGTATCCTACGTAGGCGGTGTTATCGGTGGCCTCTTTGGAGGAGCTGGCGGTACGCTCATCTACCTGATGCTTCTCGACCTCTACGAAGCAGAGCTGCCAGCGATGATGAACGCCCTGCCTGCACAAATCGTCCCCATCGCAGTTACCCTCGCAGGGATGTTTGCTATCGGGATGTTCCTCGTGAACGCTGTGCTCGCTGCATACAACATCACCGGGACAATTGAAGGTCCGCATGATCCCAAGTTCAAGCGGTTCCCCCGTGCTGTCGTTGCTTCTGCAGTTGCATCCGCAATATGCGGGATCGTTGCGATCATGATTGTAGCATTGTGAGGTGCCCAAAATGACAGTAAAAGTTGAAAAGATCGAGGGAGGCGTTCCCCACACCACGATCCTGGCAGCAGGCCTTATCGCCTCAGTGGTCTGCATCTACCTCACCTACGCGAATGTCCTGACCGGGACCCAGTTATTCTCGTTCTTTGGTGGTCTCGGCACAGTCGCAGCACTCATCTGGGGTAGCCACACCATCAAGCACCTGTGCAGCTACGGTATCGGGACCGGTGTCCCGTCAGCCGGTATGATTGCATTCGGTTCTGGTGTCATTGCTATGCTCTTTGCGACAAAATACGGGATTGCAGCACCGATCGTCGCTGTTGTCCTCGCCGCTGTTATCGGGCTAATTCTCGGCTACCTGGCCAACAATGTGCTGAACATGCGCATCCCGGTCATGATCCAGTCCCTTGTCGAGATGGCCATCATCGGAGCGCTTGTCCTTATGGGCTACGCTGCCATGATGACCGGTTCCTTTGAACTGACCTCGCTAACAACCGGAAACGTGCAGATCCTCGGGCTCTCACTCCCGAGTTACCAGGCATCGTTCCTTGGTGGCGCACTCATCGCTACCGCATTCATGCTCGGTGCAATCGCCATCCAGCACCCGTTCAATGCCTGCCTTGGACCCAACTGGACCCAGGACAGGATGCTGATGCTGGCTGCCGAGTGCGGGTTCCTCTCCATGATCACGGCTGCAATAATGTCAATGCCGTTGATCTCGATGAGCGCTGCATTGGTGTCACTCTTCGTTGCTATCATTGGATGGTATTACACCTATGCCAAGTACATCGA
>JAKLGZ010000031.1 GCA_022710385.1 Methanoregula sp. | reverse complement strand
CAGAACGCTATCGGCAGGTCCGCCCCTTCAAAATACTGGTTCCACAGCCGGGTGAACCGGTCACGCATGCCGATATCCATGGAGTCCTATCAGGGAGCGGCTGGATAAAACGGTTGCGATCGCCCGGGGCGGATCTGGGCAGGGTTGACCGATGCTATTTAGCCCATGACAGAACAATACCCTCCATGCACCGGATTATCGACTGGAACGAACTCTGGAAGGCAATCCACGTGGCCTCCCCTGAACGGACCAAAAAGGCCGGCGACCCTGCTGCCACCTGGGACAAGCGTGCTGCCGCCTACCATCGGATCAGCCACGAGGAGACGGAGGCAACAAAGCGGGATCTCGGGTTTATCGATGTCCGCCCGGGCGATATGGTCCTCGACATGGGGGCAGGGACGGGAAGGCTGGCGGTCCCCCTTGCCGGGCGAGCAGCCCATGTGACCGCCCTCGACCCTTCTGGTGGCATGCTCGGCATCCTCCGGAGGCGGATGGAGGAGTCAGGGCACCGCAACTATTCGTGTGTCCAGATGAAGTGGGAGGATGTCGTGGTCGGCCGGGATATCGAGCCCCACGACCTGGTCATTGCCGCATTCTCCCTCGGGTTCTATGATCTCGCGGCAGCCCTCGCCAGGCTCGACCAGGCAGCGAAACGGTCCGTCTATCTCTTCTGGCATGCCGGGGAATGGAGGGGACCCGAGGAGATGGGGCTTTACCGGGCAGTGTTCGGCGAGGAGGGGGCAATGCAGCGGGGATACCAGGATTATAGCTTTCCGGTAAACATCCTCCATGATGCCGGTATCTTTGCGAACGTGCGGATCTATCCCGCACTCTGGGAAACCTCCTATGACTCGGTAGAGGAGGCTGTCAGGAACTGGGTGACGATGCATCAACCGGAACTCCAGGATCAGACCGCCGTCACCGAGTTCTTCACGAGGGTGCTCAGGAAAGGGGCGACCGGCAGGTTGGAATACTCAGCGGTAAGGCGAACCGCTGTGATCTGGTGGGATAAGGAAGCGGACGGACAGACCTGACGGGGATTCCCTCCGCCGGAAGTTCTTTTTAGGATATCCCGGGAGATGGTTAACTAGGTCCGGCCAGGGAGATGGCCGGGAGACCCTGCACCCTTTTTTGCCTCATCAGCTGCAATCAGATCCAGATGAACGTCACATTTCTCGGCACCAACGGGTGGTATGACACCCTTACGGGGAACACCTGCTCTGTGCTGGTCCAGTCCGATGACTGGAATATCATTTTTGATGCCGGCAACGGGATCGCCAAAGCAGACCGGTATATTGACCAGGAGAAGCCCACCCTCCTCTTCCTCAGCCATTGTCACCTTGATCATGTGGCAGGTCTTCACACCCTGACAAAATTCCGGTTCAGCCACCCGCTGCAGATCTGCGGCCAGCCTGGGACAGAAGCCCTGCTCCGGTCCATTGTGAGGGAGCCCTTTATGGTCCCCTTCGAGGATCTTCCCTTCCCGGTCGGGTTCACGGAACTGGAAGAGGGGAATCATCGCGTCCCCTTCCCGGTCGAATGCCGGCCGCTGGTCCACCCGGTGCCCTGTTATGGTTATGCCATCACCCTGGAGGGCAGGAAGATCGCATTCTGCACCGATACCGGCTTCTGCGAAAATGCCGTCATACTCTCAAAGGATGCTGACCTTGCCATCACCGAATGCGGACTGCATCCGGGCGAAGAGAGCCCGGACTGGCCTCACCTGAATCCTGAACAGGCGATCAGGATCGCGAGGGAGGCTGGTGCAACACGACTAGCCCTGATTCACTTTGCAGCCCATACTTACACGAGCCTCAAGGACCGTTCGGCCATTGAGAAGAGGTACAGAAAGGAGTTTCCCGGACTGATCGCCACGAGGGATGGACTCATGGTCCTGGTCTGAAGGAGCGCCAAGAAGGGCTCTTTTGAAAAGATCAGGGTGAACGAAGAGAGAGAATAGGGTTCTTCATTGTGAAGGGGAGCGAAATGGGTGAGAAAAAGAGACCGTATTACCTCCCACACGCAAAGTCGATGCCCTTGTTGATACAGTCGATCCCTTCTCTCTCTTTTCCCATCTTCTTCAGGGTCAGGCCCTTGTTGAACCAGGCTTCGGAGAGCTGCGGATCGATCTTGAGCGCCATGTCGTAGCATGAGATCGCATCTTCGCACTTGCCAAGGTAATCAAGGAAATTTGCCTTCTCGTTCCAGGCCATGGCATATCCAGGGTGCGCCGCGATAGCCCGGTCGAAGTACTCAAGTATCTTTTCAGGTTTTTCCTTGTCCTGCGAATGGATTGCCCGCTGGTAGTAGTATTCTGCCTCGTGCAGTATGGTGCCAAACTTTGTCATTCTTCTTCCTCCTTGTATGTGTTACCCGATTGCCAGTTCGATTCCCCGGTTGATGCAGGAGATTGCGTCCTCTTCTCTTCCAACCTTTTTCAGGGTGAGCCCCTTGTTGAACCATATCTCGGCATCCCCGGGTTCGAGTTTCAGGGCTGTGTCATAGCAGGAGAGTGCCTCATCGAGCTTTCCCATCAGATCAAGGTAGTTCCCCTTCTCGTTCCATGCCATTGCGTATCCGGGATCCTTGCTGAGTGCCTTGTTGAAGTACTCAAGCACCTGTAAAGGGTTGTTCTTCATCTCTGCATCCATTGCCCGCCGGAAGAAATACTCGGCTTCCTGCGAGATGCTGACGATTGCTTTCTCCATGGTTGTTCCTTCCTCCTCTGTGATTCCGCCAGGGCATCTGTCTTGTGTGGTCCCCGACAAACAACAATAATTCTTATGCTTAAATATTTGTTTGCAGTATATTATTGTTCGAATAATGTGCATTGCATTACTGCATTAGATTCGCGGTACAACAGTGCATGGCATTGCTGAGCGACGGTAACGACCCCTCCCGGTTCCCTCGTGAAAAGGGGTGTTTGGGGGAATATCCGGAAGGTATTATAATTGGAACCTCTGTGGGAATGAGGATCTCATCCCATGAATACAGCGTTTCGATTCCATCAACTTCACCATTGAAAAAAGTCGGGCTGGAACTGGCAAAAGTATCTGGAAGTGTAGTGCCGAAGCTCACGTGCCGCAGGGAATAATACCACCGAATCCGGTATGGTCGGGTGTGCGGTCATATCCTTCTGCCCGGTCTTATTTGGAATAACAGGGAATTCAGGGATTCCTCCCCTGAATCCAGGGACAGGACAGAGATAATGGCAGATCTGATATTCATTCCGGTCTTCGTCTCAATCGCAATGGGAAGCATCAGGGAATTCAGGGATTCCTCCCCTGAATCCAGGGACAGGACAGAGATAACGGGCAGGTCTGATATTCATTCCGGTCTTCATCTCAATCGCAATGGGAAGCATCAGGGAATTCAGGGGATTTCTCCCCTGACACCAAGGGATACCAGCGGATGGATTATCAGTACTCAACATCCGAGTCATCGACCCGGAGGCCTTCATCACGGTCATAAGGGAGCCTTGCCCATAAAAGTCCGTCATGCAGGTGATACCCAGCCTTCAGCACCAACTTTACGGGGGCAGGTATGATGAACCTCACCGGGGAGAGTCCCTGACGGTATTCGTTCTCAACAACGACGAGCAGGGAATGTCCCCCATCCCTGGTATAACAGTAAAAGGGCAGGAGATCCACCGGGAGCGGTGTTGGATAGGTCCGACCCGGGAGCACCCAGGGTTCCAGGCCCACCTCACGGATGATATCATCACGATTCATGATTGGACTACCAGATCAACGGTCAGACCCCATCCCTCATAATCCTGAAGATCTTCCCCTCCCTGCCTTGAGCATGCTGTTGTGGCAGGAGTGGGAATGAGTACCATGGGAATGAAAGGAGAGTGCGATGGGTCTTACGACCAGGAGAAATGTCCCTCCAATTGCCGCTAGCCACCCAGGATGACCGTGATTGCGCTGATCAGGATCCCGATACAGGAGGATGCAAATCCCATCATGATCTTTGAGAGAAAGGTTCGCTCAAGGGCTCTCGTATAGCCGACCACAAAGAGGAGGAGTATCCCGCACAGGTTCGATACGTTCAGGGCCTGCCCTACAGTATCGATCAGGAAGAACGGGGCGACCACGATCAGGCCTGCACCTGCAGAGAGGAGGAAGGTGCCAATGACAATGGTGAGTGCTCCACGGGCAGAGAACTTTTCCCGCTCCTGTACGGTAGAGAGGAACTGTACCAATTTTTCATAGAGGTGGAGCCGGTTCTCCGGTGGAATATTCCGGAGTATCGTATCATCCAGCTGCTCTCCGACAAGGGTGAGTGCCGGTTCCTTCTCCTCTCCCCTCTTCGAGAGCTCGATCGTCTTGTTCTCCCGCCTGATGATATAATTCCGCTCCCAGAGGTAGAAGAGGCCATCGGCTATTCCCCAGGCAATGCAGCAGAACAACGCGGCAAGGACGATTTTGGTGAGGATCCCCTGAAGGATGAAGGGAACCCCCCTGAGCATGCTGGTAAAGGTCATCGCGATGATGACCCCGTACATCACTTCTGCACCCGTCCAGAACTTCCCAAGGTAATCGGCAATCCGCATAAAAGCTCGCAAGAGATAGCCTGAATGTCATTCCTTTATTAAGGTATCTTAAAAAGGACAGGGTCTAGAGCAGGGAGGAGGGTATCAACCAAAAAATAAGAATGGAAAATGTATTGGTTGTTTTCAGGTATCGGATATCAGGAACAATAGCATAATTCAAACGGTTCTGTAAAGGCACAGGGAATAAGGAGTGGGTGAGGTTCGGTCAGAACCTCCTTTACAGGTGATGATGAGGTTTTAAAAAAACCTCATTGATGAGATATCACGATAGCGATGAACCACTTGGGTTACCCTGCACCGCTCTCTATTATTTTTGAGTTTTCATATTTATTTTATTTGAGTCGAACTAATTTTTTTAAAAAAAATGGATTCATCCGGTCAGGTAATCATACAGGAACGCGGCTGCAACCGCTCCGAGGATCGGACCGATCACATAAATCGGAAAATTCACCCAGAAGTTGTTCCCGCCAAGCAGCCAGTCGCCGAGATACGGGCCGAACGTCCGGGCCGTGTTCAGTGAGGCGCCTGCAATGTTGCCGGTCGTCGTGATGATTCCGCCGACCGTCAGGCCGATCACAAGCCCGGCAAATCCCGGTGGTGCCTTGCTGTTCACCGCTACTCCCATGATGACGAGCATCAGCAGGAATGTCCCGATAAACTCTGCAAGGATTGCCTGTCCATAGCTGATGCCAGGGAAGGGAGCAGTAGCCCCAAGACCCCCGATCGTGACGGCATCCATGCCAGCGCTTGCTGCAAAGAGCAGGCTCCCGATTGCAGCCCCAATCAGCTGAGAAACGATATAGGCACCGGTATCCCCCGCAGGGAACCGTTTCGTGGCCCACAACGCGATGCTGACCGCAGGGTTGAGATGGGCGCCCGAGACACTGCCGAGAGCATAGATTGCGGCGGCGATCACGATGGCAAACGCCATTCCTATCGCCAGCCAGTCGGCAAGGCCCCCGAGGGCTCCAATCCCTATGTTGAACGGGGTCGCCGGGTCGGTCCCTGCTGCGATCATGAGGGTCATGGCAGCAGCACCTGCACCGAAATACACGAGCAGCCCTGTCCCGAGCATCTCGGCACAGCACCGCCTGGCCAGGGAACTCATCCCTCATCCCTCCTTATATGAGGCATTGCAGTCCGGGCAGAGCATCCGCGGGATCTTCTTCGGGAGTTTCTTGGCCGGGAACGGGTATCCTCCCTCCCAGACGTCGACCTCCCTCCGGATGGTGTGCTCCATGCAGGTTCCCATTCCACAGATGATACAGATCGCCACCGCATCGGTGGACTTCCCCATCTGAGCGCAGATATAGCATTTCATC
Source organism: Methanoregula sp. (assembly GCA_022710385.1). Classification (GTDB taxonomy): domain Archaea; phylum Halobacteriota; class Methanomicrobia; order Methanomicrobiales; family Methanospirillaceae; genus UBA9949. The sequence goes on along the minus strand of JAKLGZ010000031.1, from coordinate 9,447 downwards.
TCACTCACTCCGTTACACCGCACATTTCCACTGGCAGTACTGGTGCCGGAAATCAATCAGCGCTGCCGAGGCACAGTTCTTGCAGATCCTGGCCGGGGCTGCCGGGACGTCCTTTTTAAGGGCGATGATATTGGTCATCAGGGTAGCCGTGACCGGCTCGCTCGTCAGCAGGCAGGGATAATCAGAGAGCCGGAGCATGGCTGATGCCCTGACCGTGATGGCGCAGGCAGGATAGGCATACCGCTGCGGGTTCATCAGCACCTCGTTCTCATGAACCGGCTGGAGATCGACAACAACCCCGCCGACTTTTGGCTTCAACAGCCCATCCGTCCCGTTCTGTCGCCGGCGTGCCTGGTCCACGTACTTCCAGCCACGGTAGAGCATGTCCATGAAGTCGCAGTTGTGCAGCTCGGCAGCCGCCCCCCGCTTCGGGTACAGCTGGACATAATTGTGCCAGCGCTTTGTCAGGAGATCAACCAGCATGATGGCATTAAAGCCGTCCAGCTCGAGGATATACTCGGCAGCAGAAGCCGAGGCCCCTGTGGCTACCGTCAGGACGTCTTCCTCTGTTTTAAACGAGGGGACGGCTGCCTTCAGCGTGGCGTCCATCACATCGGTCACGGCCTCGATAGTGGCCATGATCACATCGTCCTTGCACATGTTGAAGGTGGACTGGGCGATGTGGTGGGCGATATCCCCGACACAGTAGGCAGGGATGGTTACGATATTGGCATAGTGGACATCGTCATCCATTGCCGCCCGGACCGTCCCTTCCATCTTCTTCCGGTACCCCTCCATGTATTTCCGTGCGTCAAACGAGGTCATCCCGACCGAGTCCATCAGGTCGGCCTGGGCATCGACCGGGCGGTCGTAGACCTTCTCCATCATCCCGATCTCGGCCTTCACCGCATCGGCAAGGGTTGCCCCCTTCTCGACCTCGTGGGCAAAGACGTCGCCGAAGCCATAGCTCGTGTTCATCCCCCAGGACTTGGAGGCAAGGATGGCCTGCTTGTGGGGGGTGGGGATGTCCACGGTCTTCAGGATCTGGTTAACGACGTTGCTCGTGCTGCCCGGGATCAGGGCAAAGTCAACGACGCAGGTAGGCCCGTAGAACCCGGCGTACCGGCGGGCTGCCTCCTTTCCCACCAGCGCTTCGGCTTTCCGGATCGCCCTGGTGAACGCTTTGACACTCTTCAGAAACGAAGGGTCCTCATCATAGAGGATCTCCATGATCACCGGAGTCTGGTAATGTTCGACATAAGGATCATCCTCAGGCCGGACGGTGCTCGTCAGCTGTTCCAGCACCCCGAAGTGGGCTTTCACGGAGTCGGTATGGAGGCCAAAGACAGCCTTTGACTGCGCCCCGGCAGGTTTCATCTTCTTTACCGCGGAAAGGTAGGATTTTGCATCGGAGACCACAAACGATCCCCCCCGTTTCTTTTTCACGGTATCCACGTCAGCCCGCTGTGCTGCCATGGCCTCATCGATCATCTTCTGACACAATTTCGTCATATGAGAACACCTCCATGAATCAGGAGCCGGTTGTCCAGGGATGGATCCGACTACGCCAGCCCGGAGAGGGAATGCTGATCCGGCAAAGATTGGAGCCATGACTGGCATCTCCGGTGCTAAAGCCAGAATCGATCCGGATTACGGATAAAGGTTTGGACTGGTACCATGGGATGAAACGAAGGATTGCAACTGCCGGGATGCAAAGGAAGGCGCAGAAGTCCCGAGACCTATCTTCCCTTGCTTTTCGCAGCAGCAGGAGAACATACCTGCATACTCCTGAAGAACGGGATAACAGGGAGGGATAGGACATATATCCTTCACAATAGCCTGAAAAGAGGATCCAGCCCCAGGATCCGGCCGGCTTCCTAAAAGTATAAATATTTAGAGGATGTTTATCTGTTTGAGGTAATTAAGGTGGCAGATTTACCTGTAGCGGCAATTGTAAGAATTGCCAAGAAAAGTGGTGCAAAGAGGGTCGGCCGCGACGCAGCAATGACCCTTTCTGCAAAAGCTGAAGATTATATTGCACAGCTGACAAAAGAAGCGAACAAACTGGCGATTCACGCCGGAAGAAAGACCCTGAAAGAAGAGGATGTGGAGCTCGCGGCAATGTCCGCGTAACTCTCCCGCTTTTTTCTCTTCTCCTCTCAATATCACACTGTTTGCGAATTTTACTACGAGGGTGATGATTTTTTATCATCCCGGTCCTTTTCCTCGGAATCAGGATCTTTTTATCCCTTCATGCGATTGGAACAGGTCCCTGGAGTTTGGATGAATAAGGGGAAAGGAGCTGTTTCCCCGTCTATAGCAGCTTCTTCCCGGCTTCAGCGCCCGGGAGGCAGGTGAAGACGTCGGTGACCTTCATGACGAGCAGGGATTTTGCCGGATATTCCTGCTTCTTTGCCTTTACCTTCTCCTTCATCTTCTCGTAATCGGGGCCGCTCGTCTTGACCTGCACCTTCCCCTTGACCTGGAAGCATTTCCTGCTCTCCGGCTCCCAGACATACAGGGCGATGTGTGGATTCTCCTTCACATTGGCCAGGGTCTTGTTCATGTAGTTGTCGGCAAGCCAGATCGTGTCATCAGATACCAGCATCACAAATGCGATAGGGGCGACGTTTGGGACCCCGCTCTTTGAGGCGGTGGCGACCGGGAAGAGCTTGACCTTTGCAAAGGTCTCTTTCATCTCGTCATTCAGTTTTACCATGGGAATCACGTATCTCCGGTATAGTAGTCCAATAGGTTGTACTCCCTTTATTATTTTCTGAGAATGTTCTCATTGCCAGTACACCGGGACGGATAGAAGGTTAGATGTTGGCTCGCACGCATCCCCCTGGTTCCTGTCCCCTGATGTCCGGCTTCCCGGTGCATTTTTTATCCTGCACCTCCCATCACCCCTGGATGAACTCCCCGTCCTATACCACCCTGTTTGCCAGCGGGACCTTGGCTCTCCGGGTGGAACAGGCTGCTTCACTCCTGTCATCATGCACCGTATGCCCACGACGATGCGGAGTCGACCGGACACGGGATGAACGGGGCTACTGCGGCGGTGGTCTCCTCCCGGCAGTCTCGAGTTATGGCCCCCATTTTGGGGAAGAGCCGCCACTTGTAGGCAGGTATGGTTCAGGGACCATCTTTTTTACCGGGTGCAACATGCGGTGTATCTTCTGCCAGAACTACGAGATCAGCCAGGCAAGGCACGGGGTGGACGTCTCTCCCGGACGGCTTGCGGGGATGATGCTTGAGCTTCAGGAACGGCGCTGCCATAACATCAACCTGGTCTCCCCCAGCCATTTCGTCCCCCAGATCCTCCAGGCGGTCCTGATCGCAGCAGAAAAAGGCCTCGTGATCCCCCTCGTCTACAACACTGGTACGTACGATTCGGCTGAGACACTCCGCCTTCTCGAGGGAGTGATCGACATCTACATGCCCGATGCAAAATACGGAAGGGAGGAGATTGCCCGGACACTCTCCGATGCACCGGGCTATCCGGCACTCATGCAGGAGGCCATCCTCGAGATGCAGCGGCAGGTCGGGGATCTTGTCGTCCGGGATGGTGTTGCAGAGCAGGGACTTATCATCCGGCACCTGGTCCTTCCCAGGGAACTCGCCGGATCGGACCTGGTGATGCAGTTCATCGGGGAGCGGGTATCACGGGAAGCGTACGTGAATATCATGGACCAGTACCACTGGAATTCGTCAGTGTCATCACCTGATTTTATCGAGAAGTATCCGGGGTTTGAAGCACTCCTACGCGGTATTACGGAAGAGGAGTATGGATATGCGATACGGTGTGCGAGAAAGTATGGGCTGCATCGGGGATTTTGACGAGGGAGCCTCTCGTCAGAACCATCGATCAGTCGGGCAAACCGGACCGCTGTCATCATCTCCGATCCGGTGTGTGCAGTAAAAAAAGGGGAAAGTTCCGCACCCATCCTTTCTCTTCCATAAACCTTTTTCCGTTCATTTCTGAGTACCTATTATGGGATCGATGAAGGGTTATACCGATTATAAACGCCGGGAGTATTGTAATGACGTGCAATGCCCGGTGCAGCTGCTTCTGAATAAAGAGATGGAAAAATCTCCCAAATATGAAGAGATCCGGGCGATTTGTGCATCCCATTGCCTGCACAGCACCCATGAATTTCACCACTGGCTGACCGAGAAAGGATACCTGATCGTCAGGCCGAAGGGAGAGTAGGACCAACTATTTTTAGCGTTGTGAATCATTACTTCTCGTGAGATGTCCCCATGGTACAGGCATACCTTGATGTTGGAATTCAGAGCCGGATGAACCGGATCATCAGTCCGAAAGATAACCGGGTGGTTATGCTTGCCGTCGACCATCCCTATTTCCAGGGGCCGACGACAGGCCTGCGTAACATGAGCAGGACCATACAAACACTCCTTCCCTCCTGCGATTGCCTGATGACAACCCGTGGGGCAGTCCGGAGCAATATCGCACCCGGAGATCTCGGGTCAAAACCCATCATGCTGCGGGTGACGGGGGGAAACAGCGTCCTATTCGAGGAGTTGAGCGACGAGAAGCTCACGGTCACCATCAGGGAAGCCATCCGGATGGATGCAGCCGGGGTGGCGGTCAGTGTGTATGTCGGCTCTGCCAACCAGCAGCAGACGATCCTCAACCTGACCGATATGATCAATCATGCTGAAGAGTACGGAATGCCGGTCCTGGCTGTGACCGCCGTTGGTAAAAACATGGCAAGGGATCTCCGCTACCTGGCACTTGCCTCCCGCATCTGCCAGGATGCCGGGGCCCGGATCATCAAGACCTATTATTGCGAGGAATTTTCCAAACTGGTCGACTGGGTTGCTCCCACTGCGGTTGTCGTTGCCGGAGGGAAGTACTCAAGTCCCCCTGACGCTCTCCAGATGGCCTACCACTCCGTCCAGGCAGGTGCCGCCGGAGTCGATTTCGGGCGGAATATCTTCCAGGATGAAAATCCCCTCGGCATGATCAAGGCGATCAAGGCTATTGTCCATGAAGACCACACCGTGAAGGAAGCCCTTGATATCTACCACGCATGCCTGCCTCATGCCTCAAAACTCGACTAATTTTTTGGGATTTCGAGAATTCCCTAGGCACGATTATCGGAAAAATAACACTCAATGTGGATTGAAGTGAATCTGCCGAGACACACGCATATATAAGCACAATGGCAAACCCATTTTATTAAACCGTCAATGGTTGCCGTCCGGCCGGGCAGAAAGCAGGAAACTGCCGGGGGCAGTTTCACGGGAAGCCATCATTCGCGAAGCCAGGTCCAGGCCTTGCTGATATCAGCGGACTGGAAAAACCTGGCATCGGTTGCATACACAGCTTTGGCCAGATGCGTTAGCCACTTCTCCCAGGTAGTATCGCCTACGACCGCCATTTTCTGGACTTTATTGTGAAATTCACGCCCGAATTTGTAATCGGCTATCCAGCCCTTTGCTGTTTCTCCTTTGTACCCGGCCATGTCAAACAACAAACGGATCGAACCTTCTTTTTCTACCAATGCTCTGAATTCCGGTTCAAGCTGCTCGTAATCGGATGGCGCAAGCTTTCCGACAACTTTGTACCCAACAACATTCCCTGAACTCTCAGATAGTTTTTCAAACATTTTTCTCCTCTTCTACAAACCGGGACTTGCTAGTATGTTATAAAAGGGTTGTGGAGAAAGGACGACATACTCCCTAAACGGAGAGGAGGTTTTAACATCCCCCCATCCGGAGAATAGTACTGTTCCCCCCCTCATGATCACCGGGTATTTAAAAAAAATTATCCCGGATACCGTTTCATTCCTGTGACGCCAGGTCATTCCTCGAAAGCGAGATTTTTCAAATCTATTATACCGTTCCTCTCCACAGTGAATACCATGAAAGCTGCAGTCTATTATTCGAACCATGACATCCGCATCGAAGAGGTGGGGGATCTCCCTGTTGGACCAGGGGAGATAAAAGTCAGGATCATGGCCTGCGGTGTGTGCGGGTCGGATGTCATGGAATGGTACCGGATCAAACGTGCCGGCAGGCCGGGCGGCATAGGGGCGTTTGGGCACGAATGCACCGGTATCATTACCGAGGCCGGTCCTGGCGCAGATCCGAAGTGGAGGGAAGGCGATCGGGTCGTGGTGACTCACCATGTCCCCTGTAACACATGCAATGCCTGCCTTCGCGGGCATACGACTGCCTGTAAGACCCTCCAAAGCACCAAATTTAAGCATGCGTTCGGGGCGTTCGCAGAATACGTGGTGCTGCCCGAGATCAACGTGGACCGTGGCATGGTGCGCCTGCCCGAATCGGTCTCGTTCGATGCAGGGACCTTCGCAGAACCCCTTGGATGTGTGATCCGTGGGCAGCAATGGGCCCCGGTCTCGGATGGCCGGTCAGTATTGATCATCGGTGCGGGAATCACCGGACTGCTGCATGTCCAGGCAGCCCGGGTGAACGGTGCGGGGTTTATCGCTGTCTCGGACATGAACCTTGATCGGCTGCAGCTTGCCAGGAAATTCGGCGCCGATTCCACGATCCCCGCTACCGACGATGTTCCCGGAAGGTTCAGAGAACTGAATGACGGGTGGGGAGCAGACACCGTTATTATGACAGCCCCGGTTCCCCTCTGTGTACAACAGTCCCTTGACGCGGTAGGACCAGGGGGCACGATCCTTTTTTTTGCCCCCACGAATCCCGACATCCAGTCCGGGATCACCCTCTGGGACCTGTGGCAGAATGAGGTAACCATCACCCATTCCTATGCTGCGGATCTCCAGAACCTCTCGACAGCCCTGAAATGGATCAAGCATGACAGGATCAACGTGGCTGATATGATCACCCACGTCCTTCCCCTGAAAGAGACGGCTGAAGGGTTCCTCCTGACTGCCCAGCCACGGGAGCGGAGTCTGAAAGTGATCGTGCATCCGCAGGAGTGACTCATTTTTCTGTTTTACCCCCGGTCGGCAACAGGGCCCTCATCAATTCTTTTCCTCCCGCATCACGCTTGAGATGAGCGTGGTGGCTATCATCGAATCAGTCACGTGGTCATGGGTACGGATACATAGCCCCACCGATGTTTTGAACGATTCCGGTATGACCACTCAGCACCCAGATTCCTGGGATATCTTCCCTCTGGGAGAAACCGGTTACGGCCTATGATGAAAAGCCCGGGATTTGTCTGTGGGGCAGGAGTGGAGACGGCCCGTGTTGAAACCGGATCATTGACATCAATGACCAGAATCCTGGCCTGAACTGGATTCGCGTGGTGGGGATACGCACCCTGATCCGGTTACGGACCCGTGTTCTCCGCAAATGGTTCGGGGATGAAGATCGAGCGAACCTGATTCGACTGTGGCTGATTCGTAAGAACGAGCAGGTGATCACCTCCTTCCAGGACGGTACTGCCACACGGCACGAACCGGTTTCCCGCTTTCTCGATCATGATGATGAGGGTCCCGGGAGGCAGCCCGATATCAACGATCTGCATACCCACCACCCCGGACTGGAGCGGCACTGTCAGCTCGATCAGATCGTTGCCCGATGAGCATCCGTCTCCAAGGCTCATGGACAGACGGGGTGTCTCATGCAGGGGATTTGAGACTCCAAGATGCCGGGCAACGAAAGGAATCGATGTTCCATGCAGGAGGGCGGAGGTGATAACGAGAAAGAATACCAGGTTGAAGATCGTTTCAGCCTGGGGTATGCCTGCCAGGAGCGGGAAGGTGGCAAGGACGATGGGGGCTGCTCCCCGGAGTCCAACCCAGGATACCATGACCTTGTCCCGAAGCGCCATCTTCCAGGGACTGAGGGTGAGAAAGACGGTGACCGGGCGGGCGACAAAGATGAGGAAGAGGGAGAGTAAAATCCCTGAGCCGATGACCGGAATGAGATGGGAGGGAAATACCAGCAGGCCCAGGGTGAGGAACATTGCGATCTGCATCAGCCAGGCAATCCCCTCGTGGAACCGCATCAGGCTGTTTTTATGGATAAACATGCTGTTGCCGAGGACCAACCCTGCAATGTATGCTGCGAGAAATCCGCTTCCACCAAGGGATGCGGTCACCCCGTAGGTCATCATGACAAGGGCCAGGGTGAGCACCGGATAGAGGCCTTCAAACTCGAGCTTGAGCCGATTGATGAGATAGACCATCGCTTTGCCCATACCGTATCCGATGAGGCCACCCACCGCCATTTGCTGGATAAAGAGCGGGATCAGGATGAGGGGGGACAGGTTTGGGTTCAGGAGGAGGGTGATGGCCCCGATGGTGAGGAAGACCGCCATCGGATCGTTGCTTGCAGACTCGAGTTCGAGAAGCGGCCGGAGCATTCCCTTAAGGCTCGCCCTCTTTGTCCGTAAGATAGAAAAGACCGCTGCCGCATCGGTTGATGATACGACGGCTCCCAGAAGGAACCCTTCGAGCAGCGAGACTTCGAAAACGACAATCGCGAGGCCTGCCATGAGAAGCGCGGTGAGCAGCACCCCGAAGGTCGAGAGGACTGCCGCCTGGGGAAGTACTGGCCTGACTTCAGACCAGCGGGTATCGAGCCCTCCGGAGAAAAGGATGTAGGTGAGGGCAATGACCCCGACAGCCTGGGCTATCCAGGGATCGTCAAAGTAGATACCCCCGGGACCCTCCGACCCGGCAAGCATCCCTACCAGAAGAAAGATCAGGAGAGCGGGAACGCCAAGCCTTCCGGACACCTTGTTGGCGAGGATACTGACCAGGATCAGTACCGCGATGACAAGGAGGATGTATTCAATGGAGGGTTGCATCCGTCGTTCCTACCTCAGGAGAGCTGGTGAAAGATACCGCATCCGGGCTTTTGCACAGAGAGGTACCGTCTTCCTCGCGTTTTATGCATCATTAGGTAAAGATCCTAAAAAAAGGTGGTTATAACGGGAAGGATTATGTGAAACAGAGACTGGTCGGATGTTCATCTCTCCTCACCTCCCTTGTATTCCCAGGACTGACAATGGATCGAGACGCTCCCGGCTCTGCTGTTTTACTCTGTGCCGGCAGCTGTTCTCCCTTTCCACTCATGAAGGACCTGCCGGTCCGGCAGGAGTCCGGCTCCAGACCATCAGTGCGATCAGCCGCACCGTCTCGGAGAGAGATCCTCCGGTAATACCATGATGCTCTGGTTGACAAACCTCGTGAGGCGGGTCGATCCATTGTTGTCCACATAATAACACCGGGCCGAGAGGATGGGGAGCCCGGAGCCTTCCTGGATGAACGCAACGTACCAGCCCCCGTCGGCCTGTTCGGTCCTTATCGATCGGGGTGGCATACCCCCTGATGAGTATGCAGTGAGATCAGGGTATGTCTCCTGGAGTTTCCTGATCGCGTCTCGTTCATCGATGCTGCCTGTTCTTCCATAGGTCTCCCACCACGACCGGACCTCGGACCTGTCCGGTTTGAAATAATACAGGGAACAGAG
>JAKLGZ010000030.1 GCA_022710385.1 Methanoregula sp. | reverse complement strand
AGCGATCGTGTTGAAAAACGTTTCAATGCCCCTCTTTTTCAGGTATTCAAGAAGCCTGCCCTTCAGTTCCTGCTTCAGGATCTCAGGCATCCAGACCAGCCGCTCGATCCCGCCTTCAGCCTGGAGGAACCGGTCCGAGAGGATATACCCCTTCGAGATCCCGGCAAAGCCCGGGGTCTGGGCACCCCCCCCGATGGTACCTGCAAGGGTGGAGAAGCTCATCCCCGAGGGAGTCATCCCCTTGTATTCCCGGTTCACCACCATGAATCCGTTCACCTCGGGGAGCATGACCGCGATGCATTCAAAGCACCCGCAGCAGGTCATCGGATACTCCATGATACTGTAGAGCGAGCACCGGTCTACCTCGCCATGGGAGGCTTTCTTGACGAACCGGTTGACCCCCTCGAATTCACCCCGTTCCATGTCAATGATCCTCCCCTTCTCCACCGGCTGGTTGGCTCCTGCAGGGGAGATCTCGTGTGCGATCTTTCCGTCCAGCCAGGTGATGGCGCCGCAGAGGGCAGGTCGTTCGGGGGTGATGATGCAGACGTGGTTTGGTGCGAAGGTCTGGCAGAGGGTACAGGAGTAGAAGCAATCGACATCGGTATCCCGCATCCCGAGGATCCGGTCATCCCGTTCCTGGTAGACCTTCCCGGCATTGGCACGTTCTGCAAGCACGGTTTTTTCATCGGTGATGAGCGTGACCTGGACGGCATCGAGCAGGTCCGGGAAGTCCATCCTGAATTTTGCCGCAAGCAGAGTCCCGAGGTCTTTTATCCGGACTCCCCTGGCAACGGCCTCTTTTGAGAGGCGGACCCAGATCAGGTCCCGCTGGGCGACATGCCAGGAGCCTTCCCCGTAATTTACGAAATTGTGGATCCGTCGTTCAAGCACCGGCTCGTACTCTTTCTTCATCTGCTTTCCTGCTACCTCGATGAGGATCCCAAGCGGTGCTGCCGATCCCTCAGGGATTGCATCGATCTCGGGGCCGATGACCGTGACCTTCCCATCTATCACCTCGGCCGGGGGCCGGACCCTGAGGAGTTCGAATGCCGGGGACCTTCCCCCGCCAAACTCGACCTGCATCTCCTCTCTCCGGATGCTCTTTCCTTCGAATGCAGGTGAACAGGCCATGGGGATCGGGATGGCGGTCACGCTCACCTTGATCCCTTTCAGATCCATCCCGGTCCGGACCGCGTCAGCAGGCTGGACACGGGGCCACTCGTCAGACTCATAGTCTCCTGCAGCAATGACCGGGATTCCAAGGAGGCGGAATGCATCGACGAGGGCAATCTCTTCGTCATCCAGGCCCGGAAACACGATTGCAATAGCCTTTGCCCGCTCCTTTGCATAGGCGAGCAGCCGTCCCGCATCCCCCGGGGTGACCCCTCCAAACATCATGGCAACCCGGGCGATGATGTCGATGAAATGGATGGCGGAGAAGGGACGGGACCCGAGTGGCACAAGGCGGTATTCAGCCCCCACCTTCACTCCCGAGGAGATGAGACTCGTGATGATATCTCCTGAGAGGAACGTGAGCATGTACTTCTCCTGGAGTTCGCGGCAGAGCCCGGCGGCAGTATCAGGTGCAGGGGGTGTTCCGGTCACCAGCACCAGGCCAAGAATACTTCCGTCAACAAGGGAATAACCGAGAGTTCGGAGCACTGCATCCGGAATGAACCCGGTAAAGGGAGGGGACTCTTCTCCCCGCTGTGTGGACTCACTGGCAAGGAGACACTCGGCGGCAACAAGCGGGTTATGGGCAGATGCGCCATAGGCCTGCTGTGCCTCTTTGGCTGAATTGACGGCATTTCCGGTAAGGGCAAAGGTGACTGGGAGATGGTAGGCAGTCTCCTTATAGGAGAATGATCCCTGGATGGCACCCATACGGATCTGTAAGGATTCATTCCCTTGTTCTGCTGCTTTTTTGACGGAAACCATGACATTACACCCGGGTAATTATCATACTCTCGTGGTTACACCCTATATGGGTTTGGATCGCGCCAAATCCGGCAAGGCGTCTCTTTTTATCGAGGTATATCAGCCCGCGTATCTTGTCGAGCCCTCCCGGTCTTTTGGCATTTCTCCTTTGAGAGCATTTAAGAGCAGATCCGGCAATCCTATAGCAGGGATCTGATGAACCAGATGAAGATGGAGCATGTTCCCGGGAAAGCTCGGGGGAAGATCACCCTCTATGCCCTGAGCACCTGCGGCTGGTGTGCAAAGACGAAGGAGCTCCTCAGGGAACTCGGGGTCGATCATTTTTATGTTTTTGTCGATCTCCTCCCCCCGGAGGAGCTTGAGGAAGCGATCAGGGAAGTCGAGAAGTTCAATCCGGCTGGTTCCTTTCCAACCCTTGTTATCAATGAAGGGACCCGGGTCATCATCGGTTTCAGGGAGCAGGAGATCCGGGAGGCCCTGGGATGAGTGCAGCAGCTCCCCTGACCGAAGAGATTCAAGCACGGTACGAAAAAATCAAGCGGGAGGCAGAAGAGGGCGGCTATCACCTCAATCCTGACCAGGCATTCACGATGAACCTCGTCAGGGGACTTCTCGTCAATGAGCAGCGGTACGGCTACCCTTCCTGCCCCTGCCGGATATCCTTTGGAAAACGCGAGGAGGACCTGGATATCATCTGCCCCTGTGATTACCGGGATCCTGACCTTGATGAGTTCAATGCCTGTTATTGCGCCCTCTATGTCAGCGATGCTATCCTGAAAAAGGAACTCTCTGTCGGATCAATCCCTGAACGGAGGCCGCCAAGGAGCGAGAGGAAGGCTGTTCTGGCCGGATCATCCGGCCGCCTGACTGACATGGCTCTCCCCTTCCCGGTATGGCGGTGCAGGGTATGCGGGTATCTCTGCGCCCGCGACACTCCCCCTCTGGTCTGCCCGGTGTGCAAGGCAACAAAGGATCGGTTCGAGCGGTTCATCTGAGAAGAGGACACCGCCTGCGTGCAGGATCCTGAACGCTAAAATATGCGCTGCAGCAGTACCTACTATGGCACTTCCGATCAAAATCGAGATCATCGGTCTGAAAGACCTCTCCTGTTCACCGTTTCCATGCGATAATACCCGGAGCTGCGGGTTATATGACTGTTACCCGACCGGAAAACTGCTGGTGGCTTTTGATGCACTCGCCGATGAGATTGGAAAGGAGTATGGCGATCGGGTGACCATGACGCTGACCCTGATCGACGATGAGGTTCCCCCGCATGTGAAAGCGATCATCGAGGAGCATTACCCGCCGCTTCCCATCGTGATCGTGAACGGCAGGTACACTCCCATGGGGAGGATCTCTCTTCCGATGATGCAAAAAGAGATAGAGAAGTGTGACCGGGAGGTCAGACAATAGTGGTCAGCGATCCATCCGAAAGGTTGTAATAGAGCCCGTGAATCTCTATCTTTTTCTCATCAAGGGCTTTTTTCACGACAGGATACCGCTTCAGGTGCTCGATCTGGAGGCGGACATTCTCCTGCTCGATCATCCGGGATCGCTCCTTTGCTGCCTCAGGGGTCTTCGGGGCAGGGATCTTCGCATCCACACGGTTCTTCGCCTCGATGGCGTTGTTCAGCCAGAGCGGGATGTACACGTCATCGGTCTCCTTGTCAAGGGCCTTGATCGCACCGCAGTCCGAGTGCCCGCAGATCACGATATCCTTTACCTTCAGATGACGGATGGCGTATTCGAGCACGGTGGCGAAGTTCCAGTCATGGAGCGGGGCAACATTGCCGATGTTCCGCTGGATGAAGAGCGTGCCTGGCATGGTCTGGGTGATGTGCCCTGTCTGGAGGCGTGAATCAGAACACCCGATCCAGAGCACCGAGGGGCTCTGGCCTTTGGCGAGTTCATCATACACTGCCCTGTTCTCTTTGAAGAATCCTTCCCTGAACTTCTTGTTTCCTTCAAGCAGGTTGTCGATCATGTCAATCCCTGTACCTGGTGCTCCGGCGCTTTCCATGGGGCCGGATCTGCAACAGGAGTATGTGGAAAATACGATCAGTTAAAGGTTGATATTCGTTCCCGGCAGGGTGTGACCGGGCAAGCCATACCGTCTTTTCAGGAACAACCCCTGCTGAAGATTTCACGGGCATCCCTCTCGAACCCGTTCTGCTGTGACCCTTTGATTGGAGTCGGAGAACCAATTCTTATCTGGCACCATGACGAACCACAATGAAGAGGGATGTATCTTCATGACTGCCAGCCATGTGCCGGAGCGATACCCGGAGATTGACATCGCACGGGGGATTGCGGTGGTGATGATGGTGCTATTCCACATCGCCTTTGATCTCTCGTTTCTTGGCATTGCGGGGATACCCGTGAGTTCACTCCCATGGAGGGCGTTTGCCATGGCTACCGCTGCGCTCTTCCTCCTCCTTGTCGGAATCTCCCTCTCCATCAGCGCTGGCTATGCAAAGACGCGACTCTCACGGTCTGACTTCATCCTGAAGTATCTGAAACGGGGTGCGGGTATCTATACGATAGGGATTGGGATCAGTATAGTCACCTGGATCATTCTGCCGGGCGCATTCATCGTGTTTGGCATCCTTCACCTGATCGGGCTTTCCATTGCACTGAGTCCCCTCTATACCGGATATTCGTGGCAGAATCTCCTGGCAGGCCTTGCGATCATTCTTGTGAGCCCGGTGGTGGCAGCGATGCGGGGAGATGGCTGGCTCGTCTGGCTGGGTATTCATCCCCCGGCCTTCTACAGCATCGATTATACCCCGGTGTTCCCATGGCTCGGGGTAGTTTTGATTGGAGTCGGTCTGGGTGCGATCCTCTATCCGCGCGCCGCCAGGAGATGGGATCATGAGGTGCCAACGCTTCCACGTTCACCCCTGCGGTTTCTTGGCCGCCATTCCCTGGCAATCTATCTCGTTCACCAGCCGATCATCCTGGGTATCCTGTTTATCACGTTTCCCGACGCTTTCAGCGCTTTTGTCCCCCATCTTTCCGGCTGATACCCTCAGGTAAGGGATTCATCCTCGGAAAATACGGGAACATAGGAAAACGAGTCGGTATCGAACAGGCCGCGATCCGTGATCCTCAGATGGGGAATCACGGAGAGGGCAAGAAACGAGAGGTACATAAACGAATCTTCGATCCCGCCGATCTCCCTGGCGTGACGATTCAGGCGTCCGAGCAGCTCACTGACCTCTTCATACGGCCGGACCGACATCAGGCCGGCACATGCCAGGGGAAGAACAGTCGATTCATCACCAGACACCACAGCGAGTCCACCCGAGTTCCTGATGACAAGAGAGATTGCACGGATGATATCGGCATCCCCTGACCCGGTTGCAACAATGTTATGGGAGTCATGGGAGACACTCCCGGCGATCGCCCCCGACGTGATCCCGAAGCCCTGCACAAGCCCGGTCGCCACCTTCCCCTTCTCGTACCGGCTGCATACCACGACCTTCAGGATATCCCGGTCAGGGTCGGGTATTTTTGTTGAATCGACGTCAAGAGAGAGCCTTTTTGTCATGATCTGCCGGGGGACAAGGCCGATGACCAGGGCAGGCCCCCGGCCGTCAAGGTGAATATCGGCAACGCCCGGCGTCCTGCACCGGAATTGTCCATCGATAGGGGGGCAGGGTATCCTCTGACCAGGGACCACCAGCTCCCCGCCCCTGAAGGTCTTTTCCACCCGGAACTCATTCCCCTCGCAGATGACGCAGAAATCGGCTCTTCTCCCGGGTGAGAGGGCGCCTCGATCGTGAAGCGAAAACCGTTCTGCCGGGCTGAGTGTCGCCATCCTGAGTGCAATCTCCCTTTCAAGCCCTGATCCAACTGCCTTCCGGATACAGTCATCGATATGACCCTCTGCAAGGAGCAGGTCTGCGTGGCGGTCATCGGTGGCAAACGAGCACCGGGATACATTTTTCCATGAGACCAGGGGGATGATCTCCCGGATGTTCTTCTCGGTCGATCCCTCCCTGATGAAGAGGTACATCCCCTTCTCCAGCTTCTCTTCCGCCTCACCGAATGACGTACACTCGTGATCGCTCTGTATCCCGGCAGCGATGTACTGGTCAAGATCAGGCCCGGAAAGGAGAGGAGCATGGCCGTCAACGATCCTGAACAAGTGAATCTTATCCATGACATCAGGATCTCCCGACAGGACCCCCGGGACGTTCATCACTTCACCCAGGCCGAGAACCCCCTCCCTTCCCGAGTAGGGTGCAAGGTCCCTGGCGTTGAGCACAGCTCCCCCGGTATCCAGGGGAGTGGCCGGGACGCATGAAGGAACCATGATGAAGAGATCGAGGGGAATTCGCCCTCTCCAGCGCAGCATGAAGTTTATCCCCTCAGCCCCGAGCACATTGGCTATCTCGTGCGGATCGGCGATGATTGTCGTTGTCCCGTGCAGGGATGCGAGACGGGCAAATTCCGGGGGGGAGAGGAGCGAGCTCTCGATATGGACATGGGCATCGATCAACCCGGGGACCACCCGGCGCCCTTTCAGGTCGATCTCCGTGGTTGCCCTGTAAGCACCATGGCCGATAACCCGCCCGTCCTTCACGGCAATATCGGAATCCTGCCATTCACCGGTAAACGGGTTGAAGACTTCAGCGTTCAGGAACCGAATATCTGCGGGAATAGTACTGTCTCCTGCAGGGATCGATCCCCTCTCTCCCCTGTAGTTCTCATCATGGATCATGGCGGGTTCCTCTCAGCTGGTGAAGGGTTGTTCGAAATGAGATCGCATTTGGGGGTCATGGACACTCCAAACACCTGGCCTTGTATGGACCGTTCCTTTTTCCCCGGGATAAAAAAACCGGGTGTTCCTGCGCTTCTCTCGCTGAGGTAGGTACCTTTGATACCAGATATAGGTTGTACGGGCTTTTCGCATCTTTTCGTACAGTATCCTCACCAAGTGATGCACACCGCCCCCCAGAACAGGTGTCCCGGAGGCGGTCATTGCCTCATTATTATGCCGATACCATCTCAACGGCGTTCCACCATGAAACAGCCAGGAGGCGATTCGTGTGGACATTCTATTAAATATGAAAATTCCTCCGGCATTTTTAATTTTGTGTGTGTCTCAAATACCTTCATGTAATTTTATTATCGATCCCTCTCTTCCCAGGAGCCTCATCTCCATCAGAAACAGGAATAATTTATCTAAAACTCCGTCACATAACTCAGATACGCTTGAGCTATGCAGGGAATTGTCATCACCGCCAGTCTTGTATTCGGTGCAGTAATTGGTCTTATTCTCTCGTTTGTCCTCCTGAAATTCGGAGAAATTATCGACCGCTATCCCTCGGGAGACGAGGAGAGCCGGGATAAAAACTGGGGGAGCCCTATCCCATTCACAAGGATCTCAGTGCTCCTGTTCTGGCTTTTTTTCATCATTGGAGGATGGATGATATTCCAGCAGTCCAAGGTGATTTTCGTGGGGGGGATAGCCTTGCTTATCGGCCTTCTGCTCTTCCTGGCCACCGCGGTGGTGTTTTCACTTGCGGTTCTCAACCAGATGAGCGCAAAAAAGGATGAAAAGGGGATATCTTCCCTCTTGTCAGGGAGAAAGAGCTCCTCATGGTTCCCCAGGATGAGCTTTCATGGTAGTGGATACTATCCTCGAAAATCATCCCGCAAAAAGTAAAGGATCCCGGATCAGCCAAACAACTCTTTTGACCGTTCGAGCGCTTCGACTGCCGGGAGCTTTTTTCCTGTCAGGAATTCGATACAGGCTCCGCCACCGGTGGAGATATGCGAAAAGTCCCTCTCGATCCCGAGCTGCTCGACAACTGCTGCCGTGTGCCCTCCCCCGATGATCGAGAACGGTGTCTTTGCGGCCGCTTTCAGCAGCTCGTAGGTTCCCGTGGCAAAATCCCGGTCCTCGAAGACCCCTGCCGGTCCGTTGAAGACAACGGTGCCTGACTCACGGACACGATCGGACAGCCGGAGGACGGAGTCCATACCAAGGTCGAGTACCGGAGCATCTGGCGGAATGGCACTGACCGGGTACTCGGTTCGTGCTCCTCCCTCTCTCACGGCAACCCATTCCGGCACAATAATCCTGTCTCTGAACTCGCGCAGGATCTCCTTTGCTTTCCCGATCTCCTTCTCGTACTTGAGCTGCTGGATCAGCTGGGCAGATGGCCGGCCGATGTCATATCCCATCGCCAGGAGGAAAACGTTTGCAACCACGCCGATGACGATCACCTGGTCGGCGATATGGTCTTTGAGCATATGCTCTGCGACTGCTATCGAGTCATCGACCTTCGTCCCTCCAAGGACCACCGATACCGGGCGGGGGGCATTCGAAAAGACCTTCGACAGCGTCAGGACCTCTCGCTCCATGAGGAGCCCGGCTACCGATTTCATGGCAACGGGAAGGCCGACCATGGTCGGCTGTGACCGGTGGGCAGTCCCGAATGCATCGTTGACAAAGAGGTCACCCAGTGCCGCGAGCCCCCTGACAAGATGGCACCGGGCTGCCTCTTCCGGTTTCATCGTCAGGTTCTCCTCGGCATTGAAACGGACATTCTCAAGCATCAGGATATCGCCGGCCTTCAGGGATCTGACCGACTCCCGGGCATAATGCCCGAATATATCGTCGATATATTTGACCGGCCGTTTTGCCAGCTGCTCGAGTTTCTCGGCGTGCACTTCGAGCGTGGTAAAATCTTTCTTCCCCGGCCGGCTCTGGTGGGTGATGATCACCAGACGGCTCTCCCGGAGCGCCTGAATGGTCGGGATATGCTCCCGGAACCGCTTGTCATCGAGGATAGAGTGGGTGGAGGGATCGATGGGGGAGTTCAGGTCAAGCCGCAGGAGCACGGTCTTCCCCGCACAGGGGGTCTCTCCCAACAGACCGATAGGAGCCATATCCCTTCCTCCGTCAGGTATTTCGGGCCTTGATCTTCTTCAGCCTGAAGAGCTCCTCGCGTTCCATCTCGTCGAGCCGCATCTTGATGAAGTCCCGTGCTTCGGTCAGCTCCGGTATCACCTTGAACTCCAGGGCGTTCACCCTCCGTTTCGTTGACTCGATCTCGTCGAGGAGCTTCTTCATGGTGGTCTCGATCTCGGCACTCTCGATGATCGCCTCCACCAGGTCTTCATAGGAGGAAGCAGCTTCATCGATGGCGGACGTGGTTCCGAGGAGACCATATCCCCGGTCAACGAGGCTCTTTTTCACCTTCGATGACTCGATCTCCGGAACAACGACCCCCATGATGTTCTTGCTTGCAAGCGTGATATCCGGGACCTCCTGGACCGAGAAGGCTGCGGATTTTACCCCTATGGCTCCCTCCACGGTGTTTGCAAACGCCATCATCTGGGTGGCACGTTCGTACTTCTGCTGGAGGTCGCTCTGGCTGTCCTTTGCCTTCTCAAGCACCTTGAAAAATTCAATAATCAGGCCATCGCGCTTCATCTTGAGGATCTTGTAGCCACGCTCGGACAGCACGATCCTCCGTTTCAGGTTGATCAGTTCTGACCGTGTGGGCTTGATATCGCGCAGTGCCATGTGCCGTTACTCCTGCGCCTTGGCACCCTGCCTGAACTTCGGGTGGTACTTGTTGATCAGGTCGCGATCGATCCGGACCAGCTGCTCGACAGGGAGCGTTGCAAGGAGGTTCCATCCGCCGTCGAGGGTCTCAAAGATCGTCCGATCCTCATCGTATCCCTGGCGGACAAACCGGTTCTCGAACAGATCGGCAAACTCCAAAAACATCCGGTCGCGTTCGGATAATGCATCCTTTCCGACGATGGCAACCAGGCCCCTGAGATCATTGCCTTCTGCATACGCGGCATAGAGCTGGTCGGAGACCTTTTTGTGGTCTTCGCGGGTATGCTCTTTTCCGATACCGAGGTTCATCAGACGGGAGAGGGAAGGAAGGACGTTGATGGGGGGATAGATGCCTTTCCGGTGCAGCTCTCTCGAGACCACGATCTGGCCTTCCGTAATATATCCGGTAAGGTCCGGGATCGGGTGCGTGATATCATCGCCCGGCATCGTGAGGATGGGGAACTGGGTGATCGAACCTTTTTTGCCCTTGATGATCCCTGCCCGTTCATAGATCCCTGCGAGATCCGTATACATGTATCCGGGGTATCCACGCCGTCCTGGCACTTCTTCACGGGCAGCCCCAATCTGGCGGAGCGCTTCGCAGTAATTGGTCATGTCCGTCAGGATCACGAGCACGTGCATATCCAGGTCGAAGGCGAGGTATTCTGCGGTGGTCAGGGCAAGTCTCGGGGTGATGATACGCTCCACAGCCGGGTCATCCGCGAGGTTGAGGAAGACAACAGCCCGTTCAAGGGCACCGGTCCTCTCGAAGTCCTGCATGAAATGGTTGGCCTCTTCCTTCGTGATACCCATGGCTGCGAAGACCACGGCAAACGACTCCTTCGAGCCGAGCACCTTTGACTGCCGGGCAATCTGGAGTGCGATGTTGTTGTGGGGGAGCCCTGCACCCGAGAAGATCGGGAGCTTCTGACCCCTCACGAGGGTGTTTGTCCCATCGATGGTGGAGATCCCTGTCTGGATGAACTCCTCGGGGGATGCTCTGGCATACGGGTTGATGGCAGCGCCGGTGATATCCAGCCGCTTCTCGGGGACAATCTCCGGCCCCCCGTCAATTGGTTTTCCTCCTCCTGAAAGGATACGGCCGAGCATCTCCTTTCCGACCGGCATCTTGATGGTCTCGCCGAGGAACCGGACACCCGAGTCCTTCCCGATTCCTGCCGTGGTCTCAAAGACCTGCACGACGACGAGGGAATCGCTGGTATCGAGCACCTGGCCTCTCTTGATGGTACCATCCCAGAGGGCGATATTGACGAGCTCGTTGTACCCGACCGGTTCGGTCTTCTCCACGAACACCAGGGGACCTGCAATCTTCGAAATCGTTCTGTACTCTTTCATGCTGTCGACCTCAGGGTGTTGATCTCGCTGT
The DNA here is from genome assembly GCA_022710385.1 of Methanoregula sp. Classification (GTDB taxonomy): domain Archaea; phylum Halobacteriota; class Methanomicrobia; order Methanomicrobiales; family Methanospirillaceae; genus UBA9949. The sequence continues at coordinate 4,419 of JAKLGZ010000030.1, read as the reverse complement.
CCATGCTCTTCTGGATCCGTTCCAGTTCAGGCTTGTAATCCTTGATGAACTTGATCTGGGGCAGGTCGTTCTTGGACTTGATCGTGATGATCTGTGCGGGGGATACCCCGGCAGTCTGGGCTGCATATGCAAGGTCTGCATACCCCTTGATCGCCTTCATCATGTCGTACTGCTTGGACATATCACAGAAGGTATCGACCGCATCGTAAGCGTTCTGCTGGAGGAATATCTCCCGGATCATCCTGGCAATCTCGATGGTCAGCTGTTCTGCCTCGGGCAGGGCATCGGATCCGACCAGCTGGACGATCTCCTGGAGTTCTGCCTCTTTCTGAAGGACTTCCATGGCCCAAGACCTGAGCACATTCCACTCGGGTGATACTTCCTTGTCGTACCAGTCATGGAGGGAATCAAGGTAGAGCGAGTAGGAGTTGAGCCAGTTGATCGCCGGGAAATGGCGCCGCTGCGAGAGCTTTGCATCGAGAGCCCAGAATACCTTCACGATACGCAGCGTATTCTGGGTGACCGGCTCTGAAAAGTCCCCGCCAGGCGGTGAAACGGCTCCGATAACGGATACCGATCCGTTCTTCCCGGAGAGCGTCCTGACGAGCCCGGCCCTCTCGTAGAACTCGGAAAGGCGGGCTGCAAGGTAGGCGGGGTACCCCTCTTCACCTGGCATCTCTTCGAGTCGTGACGAGATCTCTCTCATTGCCTCTGCCCACCGGGATGTCGAATCCGCCATCAGCGAGACATCGTAGCCCATGTCCCTGAAGTACTCAGCAATCGTGATACCGGTATACACCGATGCTTCACGGGCAGCGACGGGCATGTTGCTCGTGTTTGCGATGAGCACAGTCCGTTCCATGAGCGGTTTTCCTGATTTCGGGTCCTCGAGCTCCGGGAATTCGGTCAGCACCTCGGTCATCTCGTTGCCCCGCTCCCCGCACCCGATGTACACCACGATCTCGGCATCGGACCACTTGGCAAGCTGCTGCTGTGTCACGGTCTTTCCGCTGCCGAAAGGCCCGGGGATCGCTGCGGTTCCTCCCTTTGCTATGGGGAACAGGCCGTCCAGGATCCGCTGGCCGGTGATGAGCGGGATCGTCGGGTTCATCTTCTCAGTTACCGGGCGTGGCACACGGACCGGCCATTTCTGCATCATCGTCAGTTCAGTTCCCGAATCGAGGGTGCACACCACCTCTTCTATCGTGAAAGAACCCCGTTTTATACTCTTTACCACTCCACCCTGGACCTTTGGGGGTACGAGTATCCGGTGAACGATGTTTGTTTCCTGAACCTCCCCGATGACCATTCCGGGGGATACCTTGTCTCCTTCCTTTACAAGAGGCCTGAACTCCCATTTCTTCTGGTGGTCAAGCCCTGGTGCAGAGACCCCTCGCTGGATGAAATCTCCCATCTTGTCCACCAGCACGGACAGGGGTCTCTGAATCCCATCATAAATACTGGTCAGGAGGCCCGGACCGAGCTCCACGGCGAGAGAAAGTCCCGTGTTCGTCACGGGTTCTCCGGGTCTGATCCCTGAAGTATCCTCATAGACCTGGATGATGGTCTCATCACCCTGGATCTTGATCACCTCTCCCATGAGCTCCTCATGGCCGACCTTCACCACATCATACATGTGCGCATCAATATTGACCGCAGTGACGACAGGGCCGGCAATCCGTTTGAGGACTCCTTCCTGGCCTTTCTCTTTCTTCTCTGTTACTTCCACAGATCAACACCCACTGATCGCTTTATTCTCTCCCTCATGGACATACCTCCCTCCTCGCCACCGATTGCGATAACTGTCGGTTTTACTGAATTCTCGAGCGTGGTCTGGAGACGCCGGGGGATCCTGTTCATATCCCTGCTCTGGAGGACAAGGATACCGATGGTCCCGTCATCCAGAATCCGCGTGATGTATTCAGCGAGCTTCTCGTCGGATTCTGCTGCATAGGTCCTTCTGATCCCTGAAAGCCGGAACCCGAGGACGAAATCGCTGCTGCCAACAACTGCTATCTCCATCTCACATCACCAGGTAACTCCGTATCCGGTCGGTCGGAAGGTTCACTTCCTTTCCCCGGGCAATAGCCCGGAGATTGAAGATCTCGTACTTCTTCTTCTCAAGGTAGGTGAGGATGGGGTGAATCGAGAACGGATTGAGTTTCGATAATGACTCCATCTGGGCAAGCTGGACCTTGATCAGGTCGATCTCAATCTCACGGAGTGACTTCTCCCCGCCGCTCATCTCATCGAGGAGCATGATCAATGGCTTCACATGTACCTTAGATTTCAGGGTATCGATAAACTCCTTTGATTCCTCGATACTGATGAGATGCTGGAATGCATCGGTCGAAAACGTCCCTCCCGGGATCATCATCGAACGTGCATCTTCGTGAAGCGTGTCAGCCCTGAGCCTGAACATGTTCCTGATATTGGTAATATCAATGTCCAGCATGATGTACTCGAGGAACTGCTTGCCACCCTTGAAGCCGCTCGTCGCCTCAGACAGCAGGTTTTCATAAAACTGCTTGTACAGTTCATTCTCAATCCTGGCGAACGATCCCTCAGAGACCGCCGTTGAAAATCCGGCAGCAATGGCAGGATACACCGACTGGCCTTTGAGTGCTTCGAGGATCCGTTCCGGTGTCTCTTCTTTTACGAGCCGGTCCAGAAAAACCCTGTCCATCTCCCCGGCAGGTACGAGGATCTCACGGATCTTCCCCGGTTTCATCCCCTGGGTCTTTCCCCGCAGGATGGTAAGGATATTCTGGATGTCCCACTTCCGGAGATAGGACTGCGTGAATCGTTTCAGAACACCGGGCGTAATATCCTGGATGCTCTGGTATTCCTTTGCCAGGTTCCAGGATAACGCAAGTTCGATGAGGTCATTCCCATGGAACGATGAGGCAAGCTCATCGATCTCCCTCTTGTACTGCGTCTCCTCGATGAAACGGGTGATCTCGGGGATGCTCATATTGAGCAGCCGGAGGTAATCCTCCCTTGGGATGAGCTTTGCTTTCCTTACCCGGAGCCTCGTACAGACATAGACATAGGGGGCAGGACCGGCACTGATGTCAGCCATCCTGCATCACCTCAACGGAACAGGATTCCCGAGGCATCCTTCAACCCTGTCTCCCATACGCCGTTCAGGAACGTCCGGTAGCTGTAGTCAAGCTGGAGCTCTCCGTCCTTACTCTCGATGATGACGCCTCCTTCAATCTCCACCGGATCTCCCTTGGTATACCCTTTCAATGAGGTATCCGACGAGAGAATCCGGCTCAGCAGCTCACTGTCCCGCCTGCTGCAGTGGACAATGCCCTCAGGGATCTCTGCTCTCGCTCTCGAAAGGAGCGTCTTTATGGTATCCCTGTGGAAATCTTCCGGGAGCGCTGCTATCCGGGAAAGGGCAGCTGAATAGACCTGATCGAGGAGCTCCTTCTGGGTGTTCAGAAGCTGGCGCTTCACTACCAGGTTTGCCGCTGATGCCTCCTGGTTCGTGATATGCTCCACCTGTTTCTGGACATCCTGCTCGGCGGCCAGTTTGATCCGCTCTGCTTTCTCCTGTGCCGTCATCAGGATGCTCCCGACTTCAGCATCGGTCTCCTTTTTGATCCGGTCTCCTTCTCTCTTCCCTTTCTCCCTGATATCGTCGATGACCACTTCCAGTCCCATGGTCTGCTCCTACGTTTAGAATAACAGCAGAAGCCCGACCACAAGACCAAAGATGACGATAGTTTCAGGAATAACGGTCAGTAACAGGACAAGACCGAAAACGTCCTTGTTCTCGGCAGTCGCTCCAACTGCTGCGGACCCGATAGCCATCTCGGCCAGTCCTGTTCCAATCCCGGTAAGGCCGACAGCAAGACCTGCACCAAGTGCCTTCATTCCGGCCTGTGAGGCCTCGATCATCTCAGGTGTCAATCCGACAAGTTCTTCTCCAACCATGTTTTAGTCCTCCGTAAATCTTCTTTTCAATCCAAACGGGTTGTACTTCTTTCCTCCACCTTTGTAAAATTTGGTGAAGAATTCGACGTAATTCAACCTCAGGGACTGCAATCCTCCCCCGAGCAGCCCCAGGATAGCATTGAAGAGGTGCCCGAGCAGGAATACAAAAACCCCTACTATGATGATTATTACACCAATGATGGTGAGACGTTCCAACTGCGGTTCAATAATAAGCCCGATGGCGATAAAGTTCACCACCATGGCGATAGCAACTGACGAGAGACCCACACCAACCAGACGTGCAAACGAGAGCACGTGGGAAAGGATAGTGGGCAGTTCAACGATTTCCAGTGCCGAGTCCCTTGCAATGAAGAGAATGCCGACAAGGATCATCACCGCCCCTGCAAGGGCTGGCATGCTCAGTCCTGCAACCAGCGGGGGATATCCGGTGAGATCTGGCATCAGCGGCATGGC